>JAFDYP010000452.1 GCA_018267355.1 Bacteroidota bacterium | reverse complement strand
GCGCCAGATCAACGCCTCAGAGGCTGAGGCGCAGCTATATAGCCGAATGGCAGGATCTGTACTGTATATGAATCCGGCGCTGCGTGCCGAACCTGCTACACTCATCAAGAACCGCAAAGGACAGTCAGGGCTGTGGCCATACTCGATATCAGGTGACCTGCCTATCGTACTCCTGCGAGTAGGCGAGAATGCAAACATAGACCTGATCAGGCAGCTGATACAGGCACATACCTTCTGGCGTATGAAGGGCCTGCTGGTAGACCTCGTGATCTGGAATGAAAGCCATGGCGGCTACCGGCAGACACTACAAAACCAGATCACCAGCCTGATAGCCGGCAAGACCACAGAGCAGTCCGGTGGCATCTTTGTGCGAGGGGCAGACCAGGTACCTGTAGAAGATACAGTGCTGATGCAGACAGTAGCGCGCATCTGCATATCAGGGGCTGACAACTCACTGCCTGAGCTTATAAACCGCAAGGCACCGGGCAAAGCGACCATACCCTATCTCATACCTACATATGCCCACCAGCCTGCAGACGAGCCGGCCCTGAAGGCGGAGCCGCTGACATTTGATAATGGGTATGGAGGCTTCTCATCAGATGCGAGGGAGTATATCATAGACATTGCCGCAGGCAAAACAACTCCCGCCCCATGGGTGAATGTACTGGCCAATCCTGACTTTGGCACGCTGATATCTGAGAGCGGGCAGTGCTACACCTGGAGTGAAAATGCACACGAGTACCGGCTGACACCTTGGGCCAATGACGCCGTGAGCGATCAGGGCGGAGAGGCCTTTTATATCCGTGATGAAGAGACAGGCTACTACTGGTCACCACTGCCTATACTATCTGATACCAAGGTGCCCTACAGAGTGAGACATGGCTTTGGCTATAGTGTCTTTGAGCATACAGAGGCGGGCATACAGTCAGAGGCATGGGTGTATGTAGATCTGGCTGCTACGATCAAGTTTACCGTGATCAAACTAAAGAATATCTCGGGCCGGGTGCGCAAACTATCTGTGACCGGCTATACTGAGTGGGTACTAGGCGACCTGAAGCCGAAGACCTCCATGTACGTATCTACTGAGGTAGATACTGATACCGGTGCCATTCTGGCGCGCAACCCATACAGTATGGAGTTTGCCGACCGCGTAGCTTTCTTTGATACTGATGAAGGCAACAGGAGCTACACCGGTAGCCGCACTGAGTTTCTGGGCAGGAACTCTACTATACAGCAGCCGGATGCTATGTCGCGGCTACGCCTCTCCGGCAAGATGGGTGTGGGCGCCGATCCATGTGCGGCTATCCAGGTCACCTTTGACCTGAGTGAATACCAGAGCAAAGATGTGACCTACCGCCTCGGAGCCGGCAAGCATCATGCAGACGCCATCAATACGATCAGGCAGTTCAAAGGCAAGGATGTGGCTGCCGAGGCACTGAACAAGGTACGCAGCTACTGGGCGCAAGCTGTCTCTGTCGTGCAGCTACAGACACCAGATCAAGCTATCAACACGATGGCCAATGGATGGCTGGTGTATCAGGTACTCTCCAGCCGCGTGTGGGCCCGGAGCGGCTTCTATCAGTCGGGTGGTGCCTATGGCTTCCGTGATCAGCTGCAGGATATCATGGCCCTGCTGTACACAGAGCCCGGCCTGGCCCGCAAACAGATCCTCCTGCATGCGTCTAAGCAGTTTAAGGAGGGAGACGTGCTCCACTGGTGGCATCCGCCGGTAGGGCGAGGTGTACGGACGCGCTGCTCAGACGACTACCTCTGGCTGCCATTTGTGACAGAGCGATATATCACATGCACCGGAGACCTGTCCATACTGGATGAGACGGTGTCCTTCATAGAGGGCCGACTGCTGAATCCCGGCGAGGAGTCTAACTATGACCTGCCGGTGGTATCAGGCGAGTCTGCCTCCCTGTATGAGCACTGCCTGCGCGCTATCAAGCACGGTATGCGCTACGGCCAGCATGGGCTGACACTCATGGGCACCGGCGACTGGAATGATGGTATGGACCAGATAGGCAAGGAAGGCAAAGGTGAGAGTGTCTGGCTGAGCTTCTTCCTGTATGATGTCCTGACCAGGTTCACTGACGTGGCACGCGGGCGCGGAGACGATGAGTTTGCATCAGTATGCGACAAGGAGGCTGCGCTGCTACGGGAGAATATAGAGAAGAGTGCCTGGGATGGCGAGTGGTACAGGAGGGCATACTTTGATGATGGGTCACCGCTGGGCTCTGCTACCAACCCTGAGTGCAAGATAGACTCTATAGCCCAGAGTTGGTCCGTGATCTCCGGTGCTGCTGACGCAGAGCGTCAGGAGAAGGCACTCGACTCGGCCTATCAGTATCTGGTCAGCCAACATGAGGGTCTGATCAAGCTGCTCGATCCGCCATTTGACAAGTCGGAGCTGGACCCCGGATATATCAAGGGCTATCTGCCCGGCATACGCGAAAATGGTGGCCAGTACACCCATGCGGCTATCTGGCTGATCATAGCCTTTGCCGAGATGGGACGCCGTGACCGAGTGGCTGCGCTGCTGGCCATGATCAACCCGCTAAACCACGGCAAGGACGCCGCCCACATAGCCACCTACAAGGTAGAGCCCTATGTGATAGCGGGTGATGTCTATGCGGGGGCGCACCTGGGCCGCGGTGGCTGGACCTGGTACAGCGGCTCGGCGGGGTGGTTCTACAGGCTGATCATAGAGTATGTGGTCGGGCTGAGAAAAGAGGGTGACAAGCTCCGCTTCCGCCCATGCGTGCCCGATGAGTGGCAGGCCTTTCACCTGCAGTACCGGCATGGCAGCAGCACCTATACCATAGCCTTTGCCAATAAAGGTAAGGCGGTGACCGCAGTCACGCTGGATGGCGCAGCCCAGACAGACCAGACCATCACACTAACGGATGACGGTCGCGAGCACCGCGTAGAGGTGACCCTGGGCTGAAGTTTTCCGACTATAGGAGCATTGCTATGACTGGGTTTGGCAGTGGCCGAGCGGGTAGCAGGTGGCAGCCCTTTGAGCAAGTTTTCCGACTATGGAAGCATTGCTATCAGGGGCTTTGAGCGATG
>JAFDYP010000451.1 GCA_018267355.1 Bacteroidota bacterium | reverse complement strand
ACACTTTACGGCTAATACAGGCTGCGAGCGTACCGATACTGTGACGGTGCGTGTGAATGGCTTTGCACCACGCATACAGGCCACGGCCAATCCCACTATGCTCTGCCCCGGCCAGCCTACTCAGCTCATAGCCACAGCCAATCCTGAATGCGGTCCCGCCACCACGCGCTGTACCGGCAATACGCGGCTGGTCACGCTGGGTACGGGTACCAGTACACAGGGAGGTACGGGTTTCGTATACCCATCACCGTACGGCAACTACTATAAAAGCGCACGCCATCAGTTTCTGATACATGCCAATGAACTATCAGCCCTGATCGGGTCAGGTGGCCAGATCTCTACTATCTCCATGCAGATAGGCAATAATAACGGCGGATCTACCTGCTCCAATTTCACCATCCGGATGGGCTGCGTAGACAACTCTATAGACAGCCTCACAGGATACGTGAGTGACAACTACCTGACCACAGTGTATGTAGGCAACTATACCACGGTCACAAACTGGAATACGCATATGCTGCAAACACCATACAACTGGGACGGCGCCTCAAACCTGGTGATAGATGTATGCTTTACCAATACGGTCAATGGCAGCGCTAACCCTAAAATGAAATATACCACCACCAGCTACCGCTCCGTGTGGTGTACCTATGCTAATGATCCGGGCGGCCAGTGCGGATTCACAGGCGTGCAGCAAAATGGCGCTCCGACATATGCCAGCTACTTCCAGCGGCCAAACTTCCAGTTTAATGTATGCACTACTCCGCTGGGCAATGCGAACCTGCTGTGGACAGCGTCCAGCGGCCCAGCGAATGCTCCAAACCCTGACAACAGGGATACTACTATAGCCTATCCGCAGGTGCAGACCACCTATACTGTGACACTGTATGACACCAACGGCTGCAACAGTTCGGACTATGTGACAGTGTATGTAGATTCGACCAATAGGTTCTCTGTATCACCTGATACCTTTGTGTGCAGCAGTACTCCTATACAGCTTCATGCTATACATACGGGTACCGCCAGCTCTAATGCCCTGACCTATACCTGGACCGCTGTGGGCGGCACGGCTCCTGCATCTGGCGTAGGTACCGGCTATGCCAATCCTACTGTGACCCCTACCGGTACTACACTTTATATATGCACCATCTCCGGTGCCGGCCTGCCGTGTACGATCACTGACAGTGCACGGATCACGATGGGTAGCAATATACCGGTGCGAAAAGTGGTAGACTCTATCACCTGCTCAGGGGCCAATGATGGGCGCATCACGATCAATATGAGCGCCGGAACGGCCCCTTATACATATGTCTGGAGCCCTGCGGTGGCTGGCAATCAGAACATGATCTCAAACCTGGCTCCTAATACCTACTACCTGACCGTCACCGATGCCAACCACTGTGCAGGCTATGATACGACCACGCTGGTCAGCCCTGCACCACTCACGCTGCGCCTGGACTCCGTCAATGAGAACTGCTATGGAGATGCTACCGGATCTGTGACTGCTACAGTGGCTGGCGGACGCCGTCCGTACCGCTATACCTGGAGCATACCTGGCGGCAATGCCAGCAGCCTCACCTCGCTATCCGCCGGCCTGTACCAGGTCACTGTGACAGACACCAGCGGCTGTACTATCACAGGACAGGTCAATGTGACGCAACCGGCACAGCTGGTATCATCTGCTACGCATACCAACCTGACCGGCGCCAGCACGCATGATGGCTCTATCACTACTACCACTACAGGTGGCACGACGCCATATACCTACACATGGACCTGCCCGCCGGGTGTATCTGTGGGCAACGTGAGCAATGCCAGCAACCTGGATTCCGGCTACTACTACATACACATCTGTGATGCCCATGGCTGCTGCGTGTGGGATACGGTACACATCACAGGACCACCACCGATCAATGTTGTCTTTACGATCACAAACAACCTGTGCTACGGAGACTGCAATGGTGTAGCGAGCGCAGTAGCTACAGGTGGAGTGACGCCTTATACTTACGCATGGAATACAGTGCCGCCTACCACCAGTGACACGGCGCGCAATCTCTGCGCAGGCACCTACACCCTCATAGTGACGGATGCTAATGGTATATCTGTATCCAACTCGATCACGATCACCGCCCCTACCGCTATAGCGATAGCTATAGACTCAACCACTATCACCTGCTATGGTGCCAATAACGGCAGCCTGGATGCGATACCATCGGGCGGTACGCCAAACTATACCGTGGCCTGGAATGCCGGCAGCGATCCGCTGTCAGGACTGGCTCCGGGCATGTATACCGTGACTGTGACTGATGCCAATAGCTGTGTAGCAAAAGACACTGCATACCTGGGCCAGCCGGCACAGCTGGTACTGACCCTGGCATCTACAGACTCTGTGAAATGCTATGGCGACCAGAATGGTATAGCACGCCTGGCTACCGCCGGAGGCACCCCGCCATATAGCTATGCATGGACAGGCTCCGCCTCTTCGGCAGACTCAGCTACAGATCTCTCAGCGGGTCCATTCTCAGCTACAGTGACAGATGCATCCGGATGTACTGCTACGGTATCAGGCACTATCTACCAGCCGCTGCAGATACTCGTGACCATGACCACAAACCCTGCACACTGCCAGGAGAGCAATGACGGTACTGCTGTAGCCTCCGTATCTAACGGTACACCACCATACTCCTACTCATGGGATGGCATAGCTGGTACTAATACGAATAATACGCTGAGCGCAGGCTCGCATGATCTGCTGGTGACAGATGTGAATGGCTGCTCTACACGGCAGTCATTTACGATAGGCGCGCAATATGTGCTACAGATATCTCTGACCGCTGATAGTACTAACTGCCACAGCGGCAATGATGGATCTGCTACTGTGACTGTGACCAATGGCAACGGGCCTTACAACTATGACTGGGAGCCATCCGGCGAGCAGAGCAATCCCGCCCTGGGCCTTGAGGCAGGGATAGATACCGTATATGTGACTGACGCATTCGGCTGTCCGGCCAGCGGCACTGTAGAGGTTTTTGAGCCATCTCAGGTGGTAGTATTGCCATACTTTACTAATCCGCTCTGCCATGGTGATGCCAATGGCAAATTCTGGCTGGTAGCCTCTGGCGGCCATGGTCCGTATACCTACGACTATCAGTCTCTCACCTACCAGATGACGGATACGATCACAGGCCTGACACAGGGAGCCTACCTGCCTGTAGTGACGGATAGCCGTGGCTGTGTACAGAATGTACGCATAGACCTCACAGATCCACCTGCCCTGACCGCTGCTCTGAGTGTGACACAGATAGCCTGCGCCAATGATGCCAACGGCGCTATGCAGATCACCCCGGGCGGAGGTACTACACCATATACCTACACATGGAGTGACGGCGTCAATGCCGGTGACACACATAGCAATCTGGGCCCCGGCTCCTACAGCGTGACCCTGACAGATGCAAATGGCTGTACGAAGGTGACAACCGCTACACTGGTGGCACCGCCACCTATCAGTACCTATGAGATGAAGGTGGACAGTACTCATTGCCCGGGCTCTGCTGATGGTAGTATACACTTTGTAGTGCAAGGTGGCACACCGGCCCATACCTATGCCTACGAGTACTCACTGGATGGGACTACCTGGCAGACCATACCTGATTTCTTTGACCTGCCTGCAGGCGTCTATCACCTGCACGCACGAGATAGCATGCTCTGCCAGTTTGATACGACTATCTCTGTCTACCAGCCGGATCCGATCACGGTAGCCATCACACCACAGGATACGAGCCTCGTAGTAGGCACGAGCATCTCTCTGGTACCGATAGTGAGCAACTCTACTACTCAGACCATCAACTCCTATGCGTGGTCTCCTGCACTGGGCCTGAGCTGTATAGACTGCCCGGTACCGGTGGCTACACCATTTGAGACCACTACCTATCAGCTGGTGGTAAACTATGGTAGAAACTGCTATGCCAACGCTACCAGTACGATCACTATAGAGCACGGTCCGGAGCCTTATATACCTAATGCTTTCACTCCAAATGGTGATGGTACCAACGACCGGTTTGAGGTATATGGCACTAAGATCAAGACAGTAGCGATGCGCATCTTTAACCGCTGGGGCGAAAAGGTATTTGACTCTATGGGCAATCAGTGGACCGGCTGGGATGGCACCTATATGGGTGTGGCACAGCCTACCTCAGTATACGTCTATCAGATAGAGATCACCTACCTGGATGGAGTGAAGAAATCGTATAACGGAAGCATCACATTAATACGTTAAAAATTGGAGTATTTAAATCTATTTTTTGTATGTTAGCACAAAAGACGCCACTCATGAAGAAACTCCTCTACTCCTTAGTAGTTTGTTTCACTGTTTCCATGTCAGCCACAGCCCAGAGCTCTGGCGGAGCTACAGACCCGCACTTCTCTCAGTTTTATGCTGCCCCTATGTTGCTCAATCCGGCTATGACAGGCGCCTTTGATTGCAACTATCGGTTCACCGCTATTTTTCGCGGCCAGTGGGGTTCAGTATTGAGCAGTGAGGCAGTGCCTATGTTTCGTACGCCTAGTGCTTCTGTAGACTTCCGTACCAATAAGGGTTTCATGAGGGGTGACGCTTTTGGCTTTGGTGCATACTTCCTGAATGATGCTGCTGGCCAGTCACAATTTCAGACTAACCGCTTCGGCCTCTCTATAGCCTATCACAAATCTCTGGACAGGCGCAATGAGCACTTTATCTCCCTGGGCTTTACCTCTGCTATGTGGCAGCGCTCTATCAATACGGCCAATCTCCAGTTTGGTGATCAGAATGATAATGGCGTCTTCAATCCGCTGAAGCCAAGCAATGAGTATATCGTAAATAACAACTTCCTTTTCTGGGATGTGTCAGTGGGCCTGATGTACACAGGACGCTTTGGCCGCAGGGCACGCGCCAGTGGCTATATAGGTGTAGCAGCTGACCACCTGAATAGGCCTAATGAGTCATTTCTGGGGGACAACAGTGTACGCCTGCCGATGAAGTTTACCGTACATGGCGGCTATCGTTTCCCTATCAAAGGACGTTTTGATGGACAGCCTAAATTCATCTACATGAATCAAGGTGTGAGCCATGAGCTGGATATGGGTATGGACCTGCGTATCGTCTTTGACGAGCGTGAGCGCGAGGGTAGCAACTTCAAGGTAGGAGCTATGTATCGCCTGGTAGGTGGTGATCACGCCGCAGCCTGGCATGATGCACGTCTCAACTCTGAGGCAGTGATACTGAATGCAGGTGTAGAATGGAACCATATCACTTTCTCAGCTGCATATGACATCAACGTATCCCAACTGGTGAAGGGGTCACAGTCTCAGGGAGCATTTGAGCTGGCAGCTTCTTATGTAGGCTGCTTTGCCAAGCGCAGGCCGGCTACGATCTTCTGTCCGAAGTTCTAAGAGACCAGAGACGATAGACTTGAGATAAGAGACATACAAATACTTTTTAAAGCCCCTGATGGGGCTTTTTTTAATACATGAAATATGAGACTGGAAACGGAAAGACTGATACTGAGAAAGCTGCGCAAGAGCGACTGTAGTGATATAGTGGAAGGTGTAGGGGAGTATGATGTGGCGAAAAGGACTGCAAATGTGCCGTACCCATACGCCCCATCTGACGGTTTGGCTTATATCAATAAGTCACTAAAGAACTGGGGTAAGACAAGCTATGCCTTTGCGATAGAGCTGAAGAGTGAGAAGAAGCTCATAGGCATCATGGGACTAGAGGCGGTAAATGTCTTTGCCGGTACGGCTACTACGGGGTCATGGATCAATAAGAAATACTGGCGGCAGGGCTATATCACGGAGGCCAAGATCGCGATCAATGATTTTGCATTTGATACGCTCAAACTGAGGCGGCTCAATTCGACTGTAAATACGGACAACGTCGCCTCCAATGCTACGCAGAAGAAGATGGGCTATGTACATGAGGGTGTAATGCGCAAGGCGGCACGAAGCCTTGCCACCCATAAACTGCATGACCTCAATCTGTATGGACTGCTAAAGGAGGACTGGAAGAAAGTGAGGAAGGGATTAGTAGCTAAATAGTCGCTCCTGCATTCCGAGGCCCCGGAACTCCCCGAAGAGGTCCTAATACAAAGACATGCTATAAAGTACAAAAGCCTCCGGGTGGAGGCTTTTGATATAATAATGATGTTGTGATCTATTATTGTCCGAGGTAGGCTTTGAGGGCTTTGCTGCGGCTCTGGGTGCGGAGCTTGGTGATGGCCTTGTCCTTGATCTGGCGGATACGCTCGCGGGTGATGCCGAGGCTCTCACCGATGTCCTCTAGGGTCATAGGGTGCTCTACGCCGATACCGAAGAAGAGCTTGATCACCTCGCGCTCTCGGTCTGTGAGGGTGGCCAGGATACGGTCAGTCTCCATCTGCAGAGACTCCTTGTACTCGAGGCCGAGGTCGGTCTTTTCCGCATTCGGGTTATTCAGTACGTCTATCAGTGCATTGCTCTCGCCCTCTGTGAAAGGCGCATCCATAGATACGTGGCGTGCTGATATACCGAGGGTAGCCTCTACCTCCTCTACTGGTATCTCCAGCATCTCTGCCAGCTCCTCTGGAGTCGGCTCACGCTGGTACTTCTGCTCGAGGTCGGAGAATGCCTTATTGATCTTGGTCAGGGAGCCTACCTTATTCAGCGGGAGGCGCACCAGACGGCTGTGCTCGGCCAGCGCCTGGATGATGCTCTGACGGATCCACCATACGGCGTAGGATATGAACTTGAAGCCCCTCGTCTCGTCAAATTTCTGTGCGGCCTTTACCAGACCTAGGTTGCCCTCATTGATCAGGTCATTCAGTGAGAGAGAGTTATTCTGGTATTGCTTGGCTACTGATACTACGAAGCGGAGGTTAGCGCGGGTCAGTTTCTCCAGCGCGAGCTGGTCGCCCTGACGGATACGACGGGCCAGATCCACCTCCTCCTCCGGTGTCAGGAGGTCCTCCTTGCCTATCTCCTGGAGATATTTCTCTATGGATTGGCTTTCGCGGTTCGTGATGGACTTGGATATCTTGAGTTGTCTCATTTATGGATGTACTTGCTTTATTTGATCAAAAATGCGCAGGTCCGGTCAAATAGCCTGCAAAAATAGGAAAATAATCCGACCGTGGGGCAATATAGATTATAAAACGATCGATACGAAGAAAAAGTTTAATGGTTTTGTCATAAAATCTGCTAAATGCGCCAGCCTCGCGGTGGTACGCATTTATGTCGGAGGGAGCCGGGATTCTTTACAAGGTCTGTAGCAAAAACTATGCCCTAGCGGGGGTAGATCTGGCGCAGCCAGTCCAGTATATCAGGCAGTATCTCGTCCACATTTTCGCTCATCAGGGCGTGTGACATACCGCGAAAGACTGTCATCTTCTTTTGGCATGTTAGTTTATCATATAATTTTTTGGTATAACCCACTGAGAAGATGGTATCTGCATCTCCCTGAAAGACCATGACCGGGATCGTGATCTTCTCCATAGGCCGGTCCATAGCAGTCTGGCCGAGGCTCTGGAGGGCGCGGATAGAGATATTCTTCAGCGCCAGCGGGTCATTTTCTATAAACTGCCTGAGATTGCCAAAGTAGCGCACCTGGATACTCTCTATGTCTATGTAGGCTGACATCGGGATCATCGCATTGGGTATCAGCTCACTGGCCTTACTATTGCTGATGAGCATGCGCATATATTTGAAGAGGACAGGATGGCGGGTCAGCTTGGTGGTCTCATCACCGGTCAGGTCGGCAAAGTTCTGGCAGATCACGGAGTCTATGCGGGCATCCTTGGCGGCCATGTAGAGAGAGATGATACCTCCCTGAGAGCTGCCCATGAGGCTCACCTTGCGGCCGAACCTCTTGTGTGCGAAGTCGATAGCTGCCTCTACATCCCGGATTAGCTCAGGGATGGTGTAGTCGCCCCGTGGGCCCTCGCTCTGACCATGCCCGCGCGGGTCCAGGCCTATCACATTGTAGCCGGCCTCGCCCAGCTTGTACATCATCTCAGCGTAGCAGAGTGCATAGATGGCTGTGCCGGGCACAAAGACCACCGTAGGGGCCTTCTTGTCGTGCTCATAGACATCTACGTGCAGTTTGAGCCCATCTGACAGGATGGTCTCTGAGCTAAAGTGATGATGGTATGGCGGATAGCCGAGGGTCTCGGCCATGTAGTCAAAGTAGTCTTCTATTTTTGCAAAGTTCTTGTTCTTGGTAGAGATCATTCTTTCTTCTTCAGTTTTTGAGGCCGGAGCCATCAGACAAAATACAATTTGTCATTGTGTTATGCAATACTTGTGTTACAGTTTTACGTTAAAACGGCCTTATCGTTCCTGATCATGCCCTGTGAGATACAATACTGCCCTAGTATATAGAGGAGCATGATCCATACTCCTGACAGCGGGAGGTCGCCATGGCAGAGAAATTTATTGACCGCGATCAATGAATCAGAGAGCATAAAGAGTACCGCACCGCTCAAAACCAGTGCAAAGCTCCTGTCAATCACCCGTTTATACCTATTGATACTAAACAGGACCATGGTACCGATCACGAGGCCATAGATGGCTATAGGAGGCCGCATGTGAGCATCTACCGCCGGTACCAGAACGCTCAAAAGCCCGGCTAAGTATGCAGCCAGCGGCAGGGCCAGCCAGATGTGCCGCCGCAGTACAGGCTGTACCTGCCTGTCTGCCACCTGTGTGAAAGCGGCGATATAAAAGAGATGCGCGATAAGGAAGGCTACCAGCCCGCCCAGAAACCAAAGCTCCCGCCCCCCTGCACTCATGAGGACTACATCTCCCACCCATGAGAAGGCGATGGCCCCGGCCATGAGCCTGTCCCTCGCGGTGAGGCGCAGGCCAGTGGCGGAGAGGTAGCAGGCCAGCAGCAGCGGCATGAGCAGCGGCCGGGTGATGTGCGTGACGTCACGCAGGTGCATGTACTCTGCGCAGACATCTGCCAGTCCGGTGAGAAGATATAATGCAGCTGTGATATTCATGTAATAATGGCCGGCTATGGGAGGATAAAGCAACACATTTTCCGGATAAATGCAAATCGTTTATCCACCAGACAAATTATTATTATTT
>JAFDYP010000450.1 GCA_018267355.1 Bacteroidota bacterium | reverse complement strand
TCGTACAGGCGGGTATCGTGAAAAATAAAACCATGCTGCGCTTCGTGCATTTCAACGGACATGAGAAAACGTATCAAGCGTGGAACGGCGTATCGCAAGACTCTCTGGCTACCAACAGGACCTACAACGTCTCAGGCTTTGACTATGGTGCCTCCCCCATACCATGGTACAATCAGGTAGACATCTATCAGAAGCAATACTTTCAGCTCGTACTCAATCAGGGGCTGGGCCACAATTGGAACATGAATGCAGTAGCCTTTCTCACGCTAGGCAAAGGCTACTACGAAGAATATAAAGTGGGAGATGCCCTGGCCAACTACGGCATCATAGACAGCACCGTGACCAACGCCAACCTGCTTCGCCACAAATGGCTGAAGAATCGCTATGCAGGAGGCATCTTCTCTTTCAACTATAACAACAATAAAAACGTAGATGCCACGATCGGTGGTATGTATGCCAATTTTGCCGGCAACTACTTTGGTAATGTGACATGGGTGGAGGGCTTCACCAACTTCAATCCTAATGCGGACTACTACCTCAATAAATTTCACAAGAACGAAGCAAATGTGTATGCGCGAGCTAACTACAGCCCTGTCAACGTGCTGAGCCTATACGCAGACATGCAATACCGATTTGTAGAGATGGGAGCACACGGGCTGGATGACGCGCAGATGCCGGTAGATTTCTCACGCACCTATCATTTCTTCAATCCCAAGGGGGGCATCTCCGTGAAGACGGGCAAAATCGGGCGCGTGTATGCCTCCTACGCACTGGCGCACCGCGAGCCGGTACGTGATGACATCATACAAAATCTCAACGGCACAGCGCCGCGCCCGGAGAAACTGCACGACATAGAGGCAGGTATCGACATCACCAATGCGATGGTAAAATCGTCTAAGGTTTGGGTCAACTTTCCCGTGCACCTGAATGGATACTACATGTACTATGTGGATCAGCTCGTCCTGACCGGTGCGCTGAACGATGTAGGCGATCCTCTGCGTGTGAATGTGCCGCAAAGCTTCCGTGCAGGCGCCGAGCTCCTGGCTGAGATCAACTTTAATCGCCCGGAGACGACGACCAAACTTTTCGGTATCCGCTACAGCGTGTCCTACAATCTCTCCAAGATCAAAAACTACACGGAGGTGGTACCTGCATATGATTCTACCTACAGCCCCGTGACGGCGCTTAATAAAGTAACTACCTACCCCAATACCGATATCGCCTTCTCCCCGCGCTGGGTGGGATTCGTAGAGCTCAATACGATGGCAGTAAAGAATCTGGAGATAGCCTGGGCTTTCAAATTCATAGGCAAACAATACCTGGACAATACGCAGAGTGACGAGCGCAGCCTGCGCCGCTACTGGTATAGCAATATACGTGTGAGCTACCTGCTAAAGATCAAAAGCAGGGCGGAGGTCAGGTTTACGATGCTCTTTAATAATATCTTCAACAGGCTATATGAGAGCAACGGCTACACCTACCGCGAGCGCTATCAGAATTCAGATGGCAGCGTGACCGATCCGGTCAGCTATAACTACTACTACCCGCAGGCAGGATTTAATGTGATGGGAGGGATCAATGTGCGGTTCTAAGCCCGATTAGTTTTCCAGCTTGATGATCAGCTCAGTTACACTTTCTGTGACAGACAGGCGGCTGTATTCAGCCTTGAAATTAGTGATCTGGTAAACCTTCATCTCCTTAGATGCTACCTTAGACTGACCAGTATAGATCGTCTCAAACTTATTCTTGACCAGCTGGAATGTGGCATCAGAGATGCGTATCTCGCCTGCCTCAGCCATTTTCTCGATAGCTGATGCAGCCTGTACGGTCTCTCCCCAGATATCTGCGGCGATGGTGCGCACACCTACTATACCGCCGGCTATCTGGCCGGTATGGATACCGATACGCATCTGGAAGAAAGCCTTACCCTCTTTCATGTGCCTCATCTTGATCTCATCCATGTAGAGCTGGATCTTGATAGCGGCATTCACCACATCTTCAGGTGTACAGTCGCGGCTATTGGCCAGGCCACCGATACAGAGGTAACCGTCGCTCAGTGTCTTCAGCGTCTCCAGCCTGAACTTCTTGCAGACATCATCCATACCCTTGAAGACCAGGTCCAGCTCGTCCATCAGCTCTATAGGATTGAACTGCTGCTCTACGCTGGTAAAATCATCAAAGTCTATGAACATAACGGTGGCAAAATTCTCTGTGCCTGAAATGCCCGATGCCTTGATACGCGTCTCGATCTCTGCAGGTATGATATCGCTGAGCAGGCGCTCTGCTGTTTCCTTTTCTTTGGTGATGAGGATGTTCTTTTCTACGAGCAGCTCCTTGGCGCGGCGGCTATTGCGGTACGCCATATAGGTGAGCGCCGCTATGATCGCTGCCATGAGCCCTACTACTACCAGGAAGTAATTGAACCAGCGCTCACGCTTACGGTCAGAGGCCGTCACTTTATCTTTCAGGTCCTGCTCCCGGCGCTGCTGTTCTTTTACTTTTTCAAAATCATAGTTGAGCTGCAGTTTGGTCACTGCGCGTGCATTGCTGGTATTGAATATCTGGTTGCTGATCTCTTTTGAAAGCTTCTGGAAATGGTAAGCACCTTCATAGTTCTTCTTCTGCTCAAATATATAGGCCAGCCCATCATAAGATGCCTTGAGCTGATCATTGGCCTTGATAGCCTTTGCCACGGTCGCACTGGCTATATAGTTCTTTTCGGCTTCGTCCAGGTTTCTCGATTTGGCAGCCAGGTAGCCTTTTGCATTGAGCACTTCAGACTGTCCATGTTTATCTCCCAGCTCGGTGAAGACATTTTCTGCTTCAGAAAGCTTGACCTCGGCTTCCGGATATTTATTCTGATAGGTGAGGCAGTACCCCATATTCAGCAGGTCGAGCGCCAGCGTCGGTTTATAGTTGAGCTGGCGGCTCAGGTCCATAGATTTTGAGATGTTGGCTATTGCCTCATCCAGGTTGCCTATGGTCAGGTAGTTTGCGCCTATATTGCAGTAGGCGTCTGCCACACCGAGCTTATTGCCTATCTTATTGCTGATGGCCAGTGCCCGCTCGAAGTATTCATTGGAGCGCGGGATATTTTCTTCCAGGGAGTTGATATTGCCCAGCTCCCGGCAGCTATTCATGATGATCTCGTCATTCTTTATCGCCTCGGCAGTTTTCAGCGCGCTCAGGAAGTGTGCCGTCGCATCTGCCATCTCGCCCGTATTCATATCTATGATACCGCTGGCTATCTGGCACTCTGCCAGCAGCTGGTTATCCTGGAGTTCTGCTGCGATGGCAGATGATTGTTTGATCAGGTCTTCGGCCTTCTCAGGGTCACCGGTGGCGCGCTTGTAGTCGGCCAGCTCCTTGAGGCAGACTGCATATTCGCTGCGCTTGTCTATACTTTTGAAGAGGTCCGCCGCTTTTTGGAGATTTTCGCCGCTTTCTTTCAGCTCACCCGCATTAGAGAGGTATTGCCCCTTTTTGAGATAGCAGCGGGCTATACCCTGCTTGTAGTCTATCTTTTGCGCTATAGCCAGCGCCTCATCTATCGTAGTCAGGGATTTATGAATATCAGAGAAGCGATAGGCGGTAGAAACCTCTATCAGCTCATTGACTTTGGACTGCTCGTCACTATTGGCTCTTCCGGTAAATGCCGAAAAAATCAAGACGATCAGACATATTAGGGTTACGTAGTTTTTCTTCATGCGCGCATAAATGAAGACAATAAATAATATATGCACTACGCTTACAAAGTTCTACTTGTTACAATATGTATCGATTTTAACAATGATCCATGTTGCAACAT
>JAFDYP010000044.1 GCA_018267355.1 Bacteroidota bacterium | reverse complement strand
GTCATCTCCAGCGGTATCTATACCATCCGCGTATCCAGTGGCAAGACCACAATGCAGAAAAGATTCGTGAAGATGTAACCATTTATCAAAAGCCATCCCAAAAGGATGGCTTTTGTGTGTCAGATCCCTGGCACAGACAATTACTAATCATCTGAAACCCAACATACGCCACCGGGCAGCCAATAAAAAACCCCTTCACCAAAAGTGAAGGGGCAAAAAAAATATGCTTTTTAGAGATTTACTTAGTCTTCTCGAGTACTACATATGAGCCGATAGCGCCCGGTACAGAACCGCCGAGGAGGATCAGGCTTTGATCAGCCATTACCTTTACCACTTTCACGTTCTGGGTCTTGATACGGTTGCCACCCATGCGGCCTGCCATGCGGAGACCCTTCCACACGCGGCTAGGATCAGATGACGCGCCGAGTGAACCCGGAGCACGCATACGATCATGCTGACCGTGAGAGCCCATACCCACACCGGAGAATCCGTGGCGCTTGACCACACCCTGGAAGCCCTTGCCCTTAGATGTACCTACCACAGTTACCTTCTCGCCATCTGCGAATATATCTGCAGCGATAGCCTCACCTACAGCCTTCTCAAAATCGAAGTTGCGGAACTCTACATATTTCCTCTTAGGAGCGGTGTTAGCCTTCTTGGCGTGGCCTTTCTCTGCATTATTTGCAGCCTTCTCGCTCTTGTCGTCAAAACCTACCTGCACTGCTGAGTAGCCGTCTGTATCGTTGGTCTTCACCTGAGTCACAGTGTTGCCCGTTACGTCTATTACAGTTACTCCGACATACTTGCCGTTGTCAAAAATGCTGGTCATGCCGACCTTCTTACCGATGATACCTTTCATGTTGTTTGTTTTAGCGGAACCGCGACTCTCGCCGGGGCTCATAAATGATTAAAATAATTTCAATACCTCTCCTCTCCCTTCCCATCAGATAGGGTCGCAGCCCACATTTGCTGCATTTGTATGTTTACTCTGTCCAGTGCACGTTTGCTACACCGTTCCTCTCGGCGGCGTGGACACAGATGGCTACTACGCCTTGATCTCTACCTCTACGCCACTTGGCAGCTCGAGCTTCATGAGCGCATCCACAGTCTTCGACGATGAAGAGTAGATGTCGATGAGCCTCTTGTAGGTGCAGAGTTGAAACTGCTCCTTAGAGTTAGCATTCGCATGCGGTGAACGCAGCACAGTGAAGATGTTCTTGTGCGTAGGCAGTGGCACTGGACCGCTCACTACTGCACCTGTGTTTTTCACAGTCTTTACGATTTTCTCTGCGCTCTTGTCTACCAGGTTGTGGTCGTAGGATTTGAGCTTGATCCTTATTCTTTGACTCATTTTAAAGGACGTTTATTGTGTTTAAATTTTGACTTGGTATTCTGTATTAGTCTATTGTCTAGCGTCTAATATCTCTTGTCTAATTACTCTTCTACTTCCTTGATCTTACCGGAGTTCTTAGCGATCACAGCCTTAGCCACACCTTCCGGTGCCGGTGCATAGCTGTGGAATTCCATAGTAGAGGTAGCACGACCTGATGTCAGCGTACGGAGCTGTGTCACGTAGCCAAACATTTCGCTCAGTGGCACCTTAGCCTTTACGACCTGTGCATTCATCTTAGCCTCCATGCCTTCTACGATACCGCGACGACGGTTCAGGTCACCTACCACGTTACCGGTGTTTTCGTCAGGAGTGATCACTTCGAGCTTCATGATCGGCTCGAGGAGTACCGGACCAGCCTGGCGGGCAGCGTTACGGAATGCCATCTTGGCGCAGAGCTCAAATGAGAGCGCGTCGGAATCCACCGCGTGGAAACCACCATCAAACAGGCGCACAGTCAGTGCATCGATCTCATATCCTGCGAGTACACCTGTCTTCATTGCCTCCTTGAAGCCCTTCTCTACAGCCGGTATAAACTCACGCGGGATAGATCCACCGAAAATATCATTGATGAAAGTAAGACCCAGTTTAGCGTCTTCAGTCTCCTCTGTTGGTCCGATCTCGATCTTGATATCGGCATACTTACCACGACCACCTGATTGCTTCTTGTATGTCTCGCGGTGCTCTACCTTCTTGGTCAGCTTCTCACGATAGTTCACCTGTGGTGCACCTTGGTTCAGCTCTACGTTAAACTCACGACGCATACGGTCTACGATGATCTCCAGGTGGAGCTCACCCATACCTGCGATGATGGTCTGGCCTGTAGCCTCATCAAAGCTCACCTTAAAGGTTGGATCCTCCTCAGCCAGCTTGCCGAGGGCCATACCCATCTTGTCCATATCCTTTTGAGTCTTAGGCTCCACAGCTATGGAGATCACCGGCTCAGGGAATATCATGGACTCGAGTACGATCTTATTCTTCTCATCGCAGAGGGTATCACCTGTACGGATATCCTTGAAGCCCACACCTGCAGCGATATCACCAGCCTCTACGCGAGGTACAGAGTTCTGCTTATTGGCGTGCATCTGGAAGAGACGAGAGATACGCTCGTTCTTTTGTGTACGTGTATTGTATACGTATGAGCCGGCATCCAGGCCACCAGAGTAAACTCTGAAGTAGCACAGACGGCCTACATACGGGTCAGTAGCGATCTTGAATGCAAGTGCAGCAAAAGGACCATCTGTAGTAGCCTGGCGTACGATAGGCTGCTCAGTATCAGGATTTGTACCGTGTACTTCCTTCCTGTCTGTAGGAGATGGGAGTATTGCGCATACCGCATCGAGTACGGCCTGCACACCCTTATTCTTGAATGAAGAACCGCAGAACATAGGCACCACCTTGTCAGCGATCACCGCCTGGCGCACAGCCGCACGGATCTCCTCTGCAGAGATAGAGTTAGGATCTGCGAAATATTTCTCCATCAGCGTATCGTCAAACTCAGCTACCTGCTCGAGCAGCTTCTCGCGGTACATCTTCACGTCTTCTTCCAGGTCAGCCGGGATAGGCACTACCTCGTAGGTCATGCCCTTGTCAGCTTCATTCCAGATGATAGCTTCGTTTGTCACGAGGTCTACCACACCCTTAAAGTTTTCCTCATTGCCGATAGGTATCTGCATCACCAGCGGGTTAGAGCCCAGCATGGTGTTTACCTGAGTTACTACGTTGAAGAAGTCAGCACCCTGGCGGTCCATCTTGTTTACAAAACCGAGACGAGCTACACCGTAGTTATTAGCCAGGCGCCAGTTAGTCTCAGACTGTGGCTCTACACCATCCACAGCAGAGAAGAGAAATACCAGACCCTCGAGTACGCGCAGCGAGCGGTTTACCTCTACGGTGAAATCCACGTGGCCCGGAGTATCGATGATGTTGATGTCATACTTCTCACCCTTCCATGTCCATGCACAGCGGGTAGCAGCAGATGTGATCGTGATACCACGCTCCTGCTCTTGCTCCATCCAGTCCATAGTAGCTGCACCATCGTGCACCTCACCTATCTTGTGGCTCACACCTGTGTAGTACAGGATACGCTCCGTGGTTGTAGTCTTGCCGGCATCGATGTGTGCCGCGATTCCGATGTTTCTCGTGTGGGTGAGGTCTTTTCCTGCCATGATTTCCCGTTGTTACTTTTTTATTGGCGTTGCCGCCCTTTTTATTTATTTCTTCCTGTCTATTTTATCACGAAAGCGCAAAGCCGCATCATCTTATCAATTTTGCGTTTTTGCGCTTCAGCGATATTTACTTTTAGCTATTAGAACTTAAAGTGGGCGAAAGCCTTGTTGGCTTCAGCCATACGGTGCACATCCTCACGCTTCTTGAATGCGCCACCTTCACCCTTGCTCGCTGCTATCAGCTCGTTTGCCAGTTTGTCTTCCATAGACTTACCGTTGCGGCTGCGGGCAAAGTTGATGATCCACTTGATACCCAGAGACTGCCTGCGCTCAGGACGTACCTCTGTAGGCACCTGGAAGTTTGCACCACCGATACGGCGGCTCTTCACTTCTACGGCCGGAGATACATTCTGTACCGCCTTCCTCCAGATCTCCAGAGGGTTTTCCTTAGTGCGCTCTTCTATCAGGTCGAGTGCATTGTAGAATACGGTATAGGCAGTGGACTTCTTTCCCTCGTACATCAGGTTGTTTACAAACTGTGTCACGATCGTGTCACCGAATTTAGGGTCCGGCTGAGGGAATCTTTTGGGTGCTCTTGCTTTTCTCATTGTATTATAATGATCTTATTGTCTTTTTTCTTGACTCTTGATTCTCAATT
>JAFDYP010000449.1 GCA_018267355.1 Bacteroidota bacterium | reverse complement strand
TGGTGATTGTGAGGACAAATCATACTTTGCCGCAGTGATGAAGAAAAGTGGATACATATATATAGCAGTGCTGCTCCTGCTCAGCTCCTGCACCAGCCGCATGGCACCCGTGCAGTATAGCGCCACAGAGCGTCGGATGACTGATTCTCTCAAGGGCTTTGATGCAAAGATGGCCGCCACTATACGGCCCTACCGCGACTCTATGGATGCTGAGATGAATCAGGTACTGGTGGTCAGTGACACCGTCCTGACCAAACAGATGCCGGAGTCTGACCTGGGCAATATCCTCTCAGAGATACTCCTGCAGAAAGCAGAAAAATATGGCAAGCGCCATGTAGATGTAGCCATGATCAATTTCGGTGGCATACGCCTGCCGCAGCTGCCAAAGGGCAATGTGACCCGCGGCCAGGCATTTGAGCTCATGCCCTTTGATAATCTCCTCGTGCTGCTGGAGCTCAATGGAGACCTGACACAGCAGCTCTTTGACCGGATGGCCGGCGCCGGGGGTGTGCCGCTGGCCGGTGCCCGCTATGTGATCTCAAAAGATAAGAAGGCCATCAATATCACCATTCAGGGAAAGCCTTTTGATCCGTCTAAGAAATACGTCTTTGCCCTCAGCGACTACCTGGCCAATGGCGGCGAGAAACTCGACATGCTCAAACCTGTACCACAGATAGAGACGGGCGTATTGCTGCGCGATATCTTTATAGAAGGATTCAAAGACATCCACGCGCGTGGAGAGCATCTGAAAAGTATCAAGGATGGGCGCGTTACCATTCAGCAGTAGTTTTTTTTCATAGTGCCATGAACAGCGAAGAAGTATGAATAGAAAAGAATTTATCCGTAGCTCATCCGCCGCCGCAGCGCTGCTCGGTTTAGGCTCATTTCCATTAGAGGCATTAGCGGCCGGCGATCTGCAGAAGATCACCATTCTCCATACCAATGATCAGCACAGCCGCATCGATCCCTTCCCTATGGATGGTACGAAGTATCAGGGCCTCGGTGGCTTTGCCCGCAGGGCAGAGGTCATACGCCAGATACGTGCAAAGGAAAAGCACGTCATGCTGCTCGATAGCGGAGATATATTTCAGGGTACGCCATACTTCAATAAATATCACGGCGAGATAGAGATCCGCCTCATGAATGACATGCAGTACGATGCTACTACGATCGGCAATCATGACTTTGACGGCGGCCTCGACAATCTGGCGCTGCGCATGGACCAGGCACACTTCCCCTTTGTCAATGCCAACTACGGCGTGGACCACACACCGCTGAAGGGAAAGCTGAAAGAATACAATACATTCAGGAAGGGTCGCGTGAAAGTCGGCGTCTTTGGCGTAGGCATAGAGATGAATGGACTCGTAGCAAAAAACATGTACGGCGATACGCAGTACAATGACCCCATCACAAACGCAAACCGCATCGCAAATATCCTGCGTCACGATGAGCAGTGCGACCTCGTGATCTGCCTCTCACACCTTGGCTATAAATATGACAATGCAAAAGTCTCTGATGAGGTGCTGGCAAAGTCTACGATGAATATAGACCTCATACTCGGTGGTCATACGCATACATTTTTTGACGCGCCGATGACATACAATAATGCAGAGGGCAAGACAGTCTTAGTAAATCAGGTGGGATGGGCCGGTATCTGCCTCGGCCAGATAGATTTCTACTTCGACCATAAAAATCGCAAGCAAACGGGCAACAATTCTCCGATAAAAATTGTACCTGTAAATAGCTAGATTTTTTCTTTTTCCACGCTTTCTTTTTGTGGATATTTTCATTAAATAAGAGGCAAACGCACAGCGAAAATTTTGTCAAAAAAACAAGTGGATAAAAATTTCGTTCTACACTTTCTTTTTCACATTTTCACATCATCAACCAAATCGTAGTACTTTTCATTCACCCCCAAGCCTAAAACAAACTGCACAGAGCATGAAGGAGAAATCGGCATCACAAGTTTGGAACGCATGTCTGGAAATCATAAAGGACAATGTAAGCCAACAAAGCTTTAAAACGTGGTTCGAGCCGATACGACCAGTAGAGATCAGAGAGAACGTGCTCACTATTCAGGTACCATCACAATTCTTTTACGAGTGGCTCGAGGAGCATTACGTGTCACTGTTGCGCAAAACGATCAAACGCGAGTTGGGCAACGATGCACGCCTTGAGTATAGAATTGTGGTAGAGAATAGCAGCAGCAGTGCTCGTCCGTCCACAGTCGATTACCCGAACTACAACACAGGACACAATGAAAACCCCGAGTCAAGTTTTCCGTTGTTCCTGCAAGGTTCTTCTATCAAGAACCCTTTCATCATTCCCGGTCTCAAGAAGATCAACATCGACTCGCAGCTCAATCCTAACCTCAACTTCGACTCTTATGTCGAGGGTGACTGCAACCGCCTCGCGCGCTCTGCCGGTTTCGCCGTAGCGCAGAAGCCGGGCGGCACAGCCTTCAACCCGCTCGTGCTCTATGGTGGTGTAGGCCTCGGCAAGACGCACCTCGCACAGAGCATCGGCAATGAGGTGAAGCAAAACTTTCCAAACAAGACCGTACTCTATGTATCGTCTGAGAAGTTTACCAACCAGTTCTTTGACGCAGTCAAGAATAACTCGGTAAACGACTTCGTACACTTCTACCAGCTCATAGATGTGCTGATCGTGGATGATATCCAGTTCTTCTCCAATAAGGAAAAGACACAGGACATCTTCTTCCATATCTTCAACCATCTCCACCAGAGTGGCAAGCAGCTCGTGCTCACCACAGACCGCCCGCCGCGTGATCTGGAGGGCATAGAGGAGCGCCTCCTCAGCCGCTTCAAGTGGGGCCTCAGCGCAGACCTGCAGGTGCCGGACTTTGAGACCCGTATCGCCATCCTCGAGAAGAAGATGTATGCAGACGGCATCGAGCTCCCGCGCGAGGTAGTAGAGTTTGTAGCGTATAACATCAATACCAATATCCGCGAGCTGGAGGCAGCGCTCATATCGCTCCTCGCACAGGCCTCGCTGAATAAGAAAGACGTAGACCTCGACCTGGCCAAGAAGATCATCAAGAACTTCGTGAAGTCTATCAGCCGCGAGGTATCTATAGACTACATCCAGAAGACCGTCTGCGACTACTACAATGTACCGATGGACCACCTCAAGGAGAAGACCCGCAAGCGCATGATCGTGCAGGCGCGCCAGCTCTCCATGTTCCTCGCCAAGAACTACACGAAGAACTCCCTCAAGGTCATCGGAAAGCACTTTGGCGGCAGGGACCACTCCACAGTGATCCACTCCTGCCAGGCCGTGCAAAACCTGATCGACACAGACCAGGAGTTTCGCGAGCAGGTATCAGAGATACAGAAGAAGATCCAGATGAGCATCTCCTAAGGAGCGCTCCCACGATAACTTTCAAAGCCTCGTCACGCAAGTGCCGGGGCTTTTTTGTGCGCTGTAGCAGGGAGGAGCGCGCAATATCGTAGCGCCATAGCAGATTTAGAATCTGATTCCCTACTTTTGCCTACCGATGGTACTCATCAAGATATTTCTCCAGAGCCTGCGCCTCTCTATAGAGGAGCTGCTCTCCGCGCGGCTGCGCTCCTTTCTCTCGCTCACGGGTATCATGATCGGTATCCTCTGTATCATCTCTGTCTTCACCGCTACCAACTCCCTCGAGAAGAACATCAAGGACAGCTTTGATACCTTTGGCGGCGATATACTCTACGTGCAGAAGTGGCCCCTTATCTTCACGGAGGACTACCCCTGGTGGCGCTTCTTCAACCGGCCCCACGTGAGCCAGGACGATCTGCGCCAGGCCAAGGAGCGCCTTAAACTAGCCGACGCCGTCGCCCTCGTCTCCTTCAACGGTGGCAAGACCGCCCACTACGGTGATGAAAGCATCGAGAAGGTCACCCTCACCGGCGCTACCTATGAGTATGATCACATCAAGGACCTCGAGTTCTCGCAGGGACGCTACTTTACGCAGAATGAAGCCGACAACCCCACCTATGTCTGCATCCTCGGCTCCA
Source organism: Bacteroidota bacterium (assembly GCA_018267355.1). Taxonomy (GTDB): domain Bacteria; phylum Bacteroidota; class Bacteroidia; order Chitinophagales; family LD1; genus UBA1941. The sequence continues at coordinate 2,053 of JAFDYP010000449.1, read as the reverse complement.
GCGTGGCAGAGGCGCTCTTTGGCGGGCGCGAGAATGTAGAGGGAGAGTACATCCGCCTGGATGGTATCAAGCTCAAGGTCATAGGCGTATTCAAGAAGGAAGGAGACAACCTCATAGGCTGGACACTAGACAATATGGTCATGGTGCCCTACCCCGTCCTTAGCACCTTTGTAGACATGAGCAGCCCCGGCGGCGAGGACCCCCTCATGGCCGTGCGCCCGCTGCCCGGCGTATCTGTAGACGAGCTCACCTACGAGGTCAAGGGCGTCATGCGCTCCATACGCCGCCTCTCACCTACCCAGGAGGACAACTTCGCCATCAACCAGATGAGCATGATCACTGACAAGATCTCCTCCCTCTTTGTCTTTGTCAACTTTGCAGGCTTTTTCATAGGCATGTTCTCCATACTCGTGGGGGGCTTTGGCATCGCCAATATCATGTTTGTATCCGTCAAGGAGCGCACCAATATCATCGGCATCAAGAAGGCCCTCGGCGCGCGGCAGATCTATATCCTGTTAGAGTTTCTGCTCGAGGCCGTGCTGCTCTGCGTGATAGGTGGGCTCCTGGGCCTCGTGCTGGTCTACGGCCTGGCCTCCCTGGCCAACTACGCGCTAAAGGCCAATAGCTCCACCTTCGTCTTCTACCTCACCACCCGCAATGTGATGATAGGCCTCTCTATCTCTGTCGTGATCGGTATCATAGCGGGCTTCATCCCTGCCTGGCAGGCCAGCCGCATGCGCCCGGTAGATGCTATCAGGAGCTAGGCACTACCGTATAACAAAGCGGCACAGCTATCTGCCGTGCCGCCCATCACCTATATAGATGTCTGCTAATGACAGGTATGGCTGGTCTCCCAGGTGTCTACGTTATTGATAGCGGTCTCTACTGTGGCAGAGGCGGTGTACTGTGAGAACTGGGTCAGCTGGCCCAGGCGGGAGAGCCAGTTCTCTACCGTGGTGGCATCTGCGGTCACGCTGGCCGGCACGGTGATCTTAGGCCCGTAAACTTTCAGCGCGGCTATGAGCAGGAGGGCTTTCTTGCTATCGCAGTCAGGGGTATAGTACATGCTCACGGCGTCAGACTTGGTATAGGTGTAGCCGCCTACGGTCACATTGGCATCGCCGTTTGGCCATGCGGCCTCGCCGCTGTAGAGCAGCTGTACCGGCATCATGCAGGTGTCTGAGGTGCAGGTAGCGCGGCAGTAGCTCAGGTAGTAGGCGCTGGAGCAGGAGGCCCCGTAGTGTATGCTGCCCGCCCAGGCGGTCTGGCTGCTGCACCAGTTGGTGCGGACGGTGGCCTCGGCCATCACGCTAAAGCAGCTGCCTAGCGCCGCCAGCGGGATGGTATAGGTATAGCTGGTCACGGTGCCTGTCAGGTGCGTGCCATAGGGGAACTGGCTCACCACAGGCTGCCCATAGCGCACGGGCAGCAGGGCCAGGTCGCCTACATAGAGGCGCAGGTCCTCCAGGCGGTAGCCGCCGGTGGCTGCGTAGGTCACGTAGAGGTTGGTGGCGTCATTGCTCACGGTGACGCTGCCGGTGGTCTGGCGCTGGGTGGTGCGCAGGGTAGCCACCACAGGTGTGCCGCAGGGCGTGGGGGTGGTGCACTTCAGCGTGCCGGTGCTCGGCTGCTGCAGGGCGGCAGGGGTGGAGATGGTCTCTTTGCGGCAGGAGACGGCCGTCAGCACTAGGGCTGCAAGGAGCACAAGGGTCATAATTGGTTTCATGATGTATGGTTTATGTAATGCGAAGGTCGCCGTACGGCGCGGCTCCGGAGGCGACCTGCGTCGTGTGCGGATATGAGCTTGGTCAGGTGGCAATGTGAAGAGCGACTAGGTAGCGCGCCAGTGGGGGGAAGGTGCGTAGTCGCCTGCCACCGTCCGGTCTTCGGACTACGGCTAGCTTTATTTGATTTGAAATATGGAGAGCGGTGTATCATCGCGTTTAAAACGCGATAAGTTACGAATCCTCGTCACAGACGAGGACTAGAGGGGGGATCTGTAAGTATGTTATTTACTTGAATCAGAGATAAGTAATAAAATCCGCTCCGGCCT
>JAFDYP010000448.1 GCA_018267355.1 Bacteroidota bacterium | reverse complement strand
TGCAGCGTACCTGCTTTACCCAAACAAATATCTGTATTTTATCTTATAAAAGTATTTTTTTGTGGCAAAATTCGGGCTAGTGGGGCAAAGACTCCTGCCAAATCCGCCTTTAACCCTTTTTTCGTTTATCTATCTGATCTTCCGTATTAGATTTGCCTCCGCATTATATTGACGTTTCAACTTTAAATAACTACATAAAATGAAAAGCATCCTTCTCGCAGCACTCCTGCTCATCGCGGCTCCGGCCGGCAAGACCATCTATGACTTTAAGATGAAAGACATAGACGGAAAAGAGACCTCACTATCTGCCTACAAGGGGAAAGTCGTACTCATAGTCAACGTAGCCTCTCTCTGCGGCAATACCCCTCAATATAAGGACATACAAGCCACCTACCTCAAGTATAAGGATAAGGGCCTCGTGGTTCTGGGCTTCCCGGCCAATAATTTTATGAGCCAGGAGCCTGGTAGCAATGAAAAGATCAAGAACTTCTGCTCTACGGAGTACCATGTCACCTTTCCGATGTTTAGCAAGATATCTGTGAAAGGCAAGGATATGGACCCGCTCTACCAGTACCTGACAGAAAAGTCAGAAAACGGTGTGATAGATGCTCCGGTCAAGTGGAATTTCCAGAAATTTCTCATAGGCAAGGACGGCCATGTCATCACCAGCTATGCGCCCGGCACACTCATCACCTCACCTGAGATGGTGAAAGGTATAGAGGCCGCACTGGCTGCTAAATAGTAGGCTGCTGCCTGATGCCAGCGGTCTGTAATGGATACAGCTACATACTCATTTCCCTTTATCAAGTGAAAAGGACCGCTACGGCGGTCCTTTTTGTTTCACTGACATATATGCGGCTGATCTCATGTGCTGCTCTCCTGGGTATCACCCTCTATATGGTCGCCCGGCAAGGAGAAAAACGTGAAATACAAGTTTTAACTTGTTTAAAAGAGTCCTACAGATATTCTGATTTTCCTGATACCTCCTATCTTCAAGTGATAAACCTATCTTATGAGCCTGGGTCAAAGTGACCTCCGTATTTCACGATTTTTGAAAACCGTGCGATGGCTGCTGCCGGCCATAGTGCTGGTGGTGGGCGTGCTGGTCATGGCAGGCTGGCAGTGGGATATAGAGGTACTGCGCAGGCCGCTGCCTCACCTCGCAGCTATGAACCCCCTTTCCGCTGTTTTATTTATAGCAAGTAGTTTCTCCCTGCTGCTGTATCGTGCCAGCAGACGCTACAGGTACATCGCGCTTATATTTGCAGTAGTTGGGGTTATTGTTGCTGCCTTGCGGATGATAGATGCTGCCGGGGGATTAGGATGGGATATAGACCTCTTATTTTTTCGCCATCGGCTCTGGCTGGCAGAGCCCGGCAATGTGTCTAACCGCATGGGCCTCAATACGGCCTTGGGTTTCTTGCTCATATGCGCATCCCTTCTGCTCACATATATCAGGAGAGGCCTACTGATACAGCGGGCGGCTGTAGGCCTGGCGCTGGCTGCTATGGTGCTTGGCACTTTTTCATTGCTTTGCTATCTCTACTATGTGCCTGAGTTTTACTCCCTGCTGGGACTCCTGCCCATCTCTGTGCATTCTTCTATCTGCTTTATGCTCATGGCTGCTGCCATCGTGGGTATGCATGAAGAGGTACCTCTCATGCGGGCTATAAACAGCCAGCACTATGGCGGGGTCATAGCCCGCAGGCTCATACCTGCCATCATCGGCCTAACCGTCCTTTTTGGCTATATGCGCCTGTATGCCTCATGGCAAAGGCCCTTTAGCACTGAGCTGGGCGTGGCTATCCTGATCACCCTGATCATCATGTCCCTGATAGGCCTGACATGGTACCTGGCAGCCCTGCTCAATAAGAGCGATAAACTGCGCACTGCTGCTGAGGTCAAACTCCAAAAGTTTAATAGCGACCTACGACAGGATGTATCGCGCCAGACCCGCAAAATGCTGGACAATGAGCAGCAGTTTCGTGAGAAGATGGATAACATGCGCGAAGGCATACAGATCATAGATCATGACTGGCGCTACATCTATGTGAACGATGCCCTCGTAGCACAGAGCCACTATACCCGTGAGCAGTTGCTCGGCCATACACCTATGGAACTATATCCGGGCGTAGAGGGCACTGAACTGTACAGGGTGCTGCAATCCGTCATGACAGGCAGGGTCGCACAGCGCACAGAAAATGTATTTACTTTCCCGGACGGTAGCCAGAATTTTTTCGACCTCAGTATACAGCCTGTGCCTGAGGGTATTTTCATATTATCTGTAGACATCACAAAGCAGCGTAGAAATGAGCTTCATATAATTAAGATGAATCGCTTGTATTCATTTATAAGCGCTGTCAACCAGAGCATAGTGCATATCCGTGGAGAAGAAGAGCTGCTGGATAAACTCTGCGACATCGCATTAAATATAGGGGCCTTCAATAGCGTTTGGATAGGGCGGGTCAATGATCAGGGTAAGCTCGACTTATCTATAATGATACCGGCAAGCAATGGAAAATCAGAAGTGGCTGCCTTCTCTGATATAGCTCCTGATGACCAGTTTTTTAATACTGCACCTATAGGCATCGCATGGCGCACTGGCCAGTATGCTGTCAGCAATGATGCACAGAATGATCCACGCCTCACACCATGGCATGATCAGATGCGCGAGGCCAATATAAAGTCGGTTATTGCCTTTCCCATCAAAAGATATGGAGAGATCATAGGTGTTTTCGGTTTTGATTCTGGATCGGTCAGTTTCTTTGATACGGATGAGATTGCCCTTTTGGAGGAAGTGGCGGGGGATATTTCTTTTGCTATGGAGGTCATGGAGCAGGACCGCCAGCGTAGCGCTACGGAAAGGCGGTTGCAGATCAATGAGTCTCATTTGGAGCGGGCGCAGGCTCTCGCACATGTTGGTCACTGGGAGGTAAGCTTTGCAACGGGACGGGCAGTATGGTCAGCGGAATCCTGCAGGATGTTTGGTTTAGATCCTTCCGATAATATCCAGTCATACGAAACCTGGCTCTCCTTCATTCATCCGGATGATATAGAGATGTTACTTGCCGAAAACAAAAAACCTGATGTAATAACCAACGGGGTATCTTTTGATCATCGCATACTTTGGCGCGATGGTACCCTGCGCTACCTGCACTCTGAGGCTAAGTATGAACTGAATGATCAGGGGAAGTCTATAGGCATGTACGGCATCTCACAGGATATCACCGAGCGCAAGCTGGCAGAGGAGGAAATACGCCAGCTCAATGAGCAGCTGGAGCACCGCGTAGAGGAGCGCACCGCAGAGCTGACGGAGGCCAATAAGGCGCTGGAAGCATTCAGCTACTCTGCCTCCCATGACCTGCGTGCACCGTTGCGCGCCATCAGTGGCTACATAGGCGTGATCAATGAGGAGTATGGTAAGGATTTTAATAAGGACCTGACGCAGTTATTTGCGCAGGTGAGCGGAGGGGCTAAACGTATGAATGCGATCATAGATGATATGCTCACGCTGGCCCGCTACAGCAAAGGCAACCTGCAGATCATGGAGATAGATATGGATATGCTGGTACAGACGGTTTGGGACAGTCTGAGTATCACTACGCCTAATCATGCCTGTCTGATCAAGCAAAAACTGCCTCTGGTCCAGGGTGATTTTTCCATGCTGGAGCAGGTGCTGGTCAATCTGCTATCCAATGCTATAAAGTATTCCTCTAAGAAAGCCGAACCCGCGATCACCATAGGCTCTAGTACCACCGCTACAGAAGTTACTTTCTTTATACAGGACAATGGAGCAGGCTTTGACATGGCCGCCTATAGCAAACTATTTGGAGCATTCCAGCGGTTGCACGGTACCTCAGAGTTTGAGGGCACAGGTGTGGGCCTCCTTTTGGTGAAGCGTATCGTAGAGAAACACGGAGGACTGGTCTGGGCTGAAGGCCGGGTAGGAGAGGGCGCTACGTTTTATTTTTTCCTGCCATGTCTTGTTTTAAATTGACAAGAAATTCACTATCTGATTCAAACAGAAAACCCCACTTGAGGCAAGAGGGGGTTGTATTGTTCGCACAGTGTAGCGC
>JAFDYP010000447.1 GCA_018267355.1 Bacteroidota bacterium | reverse complement strand
GCCGCCGAAACCTTGTGGCCTGGTGCAAGCTGCGAAATGACTATCGTTCCTTTCGCCTGGACCGGCTGAATATGATCAAAGTGAGACATGAGGAGTTTGTCCGCAGGGAGGACTTTCGGATAGAGGACTATCAGGATGCCGGCAGCGGCTCCTATGGTGAGGAGATGGAGGAAGAAGATTGATCATCAATTGCAATTATTAGTAAGACCCCGTGCCCTCAGCCGGGGTTTTCCTTTTACTCATCACCCATACAGTGATAAAGAATAACAGTGTGCCGAGATTGATAAACATAGGGCGGATATAGCCTCCCACGGGCGCTGGCAATATATACGTGACTGCCAGAACCGAGCCGTGGCAGATGATTAGATTGCCGGCTGCATACCAACTGCTAAAGTGCTGCTGAAGCCTCAGGATAATGTATGAATATAGTAAGCTACCGATGAATGCCCCTGCACCTGCCACGACGGCGAGCAGCTGCAGCCTATAAATAAAACGGAAATACAGCGTCAGCTCCCCGCGATGCATTGCCGCCCCGGCAAAGTAATAGCCGGCATGAAAGGCACCACCTAGTACGCCGTAAAAAGTAAATGCTGCGAGCATCCAGCCTACCAACCGGGTACTGTAAGGCCGCAACATTTGCCACAGATACCAATAGCCTAAACAAATAATCAAAGATGATAGCAGACCGAAGGAAGCGCCGATCTGAATACGGGTCATAGAGACTTGTGCTAACGAACTGAAACTATAGATATCTCCGGCGTATCCGGATTGTGGCACTCCGAGGAGTATCACATCGCAGCCTGCCATAGCTACAGCACCAGCTATGCCTATATATAGAAATGACCTGGATGGAGTATTGACTGCCATGCTATAAGGGTAAGCAAAGGGCAAGCCAATAAAGTAGCCTAGAATCCGTCGAGGCCCTGCCCCTGTGCGATCAGCTCCGCTATGTCAAATACCTTGACAGAGACCTGCATATCCTTGCCTTTGACACCGTCGGTGAGCATCGTATTGCAGAATGGGCAGGCAGCGGCTACAATGTCCGGCTGCACATCGAGCGCCTCGAGCGTGCGTGCTTCATTGATGCGCAGCTTGCCATGTTCTTCTTCCTTGAACATCTGCGCACCACCGGCACCGCAGCAGAGGCCTTTGGTCTTGCAGCTCTTCATCTCTACCAGCTCTGCGTCGAGCAGTTCCAGTACTTTGCGTGGAGCTTCGTATATCTCATTGGCACGACCCAGATAGCAGGAGTCGTGGTAAGTGATACGCTTACCTTTGAAGCTATTCGCGTCAGTCAGTTTGATCTTGCCTTGGTCTATCAGCTCCTGCAGAAACTGTGCATGGTGCCTCACGCGATATTTGCCGCCCAGGGCCGGATATTCATTCTTCAGGATATTAAAGCAATGCGGACAGGTGGTCACGATCTCCTGCACGCCATAGTTATTCATCACCTCGATATTCTGCATGGCGAGCATCTGGTAGACAAATTCATTGCCTGCGCGTTTGGCCGGGTCACCTGTGCAGCTTTCCTCAGTACCGAGCACTGCATACTTTATCTTGAGATGGTCCAGTATCTTGACAAATGCACGCGTGATACGCTGTGCACGCTGGTCAAAGCTGCCTGAGCAGCCTACCCAAAACAGCACATCCGGCTTCTCGCCATTTGCGGCCATCTCGGCCATAGTAGGAACCTTTATATCCATTGTCTTAATTGAAATTTGATGGTTGAAATTGTCTTGCTTTAACTGTTTACGCTTTTTCCCAGTTCAAGCGATCCTGTGGAGAAAACTGCCAAGGCGCTCCATTATTCTCCAGGTTGGCAAACATGCCGTTCCATTCATTAGGCGAGTTGCTATCCTCCATGATCAGGCTGCGGCGCAGCTGCATGATGATATCCAGCGGAGAGATATTGACAGGGCACTCCTCTACACATGCATTGCAGGTAGTGCAGGCGCGCAGCTCTTCTACAGAGATGTAGCCATTCTCTATCAGGTTTTTGCCATCGTCTACCCATACGCCCTTATTGGCGTCCATCTTCTCGCGTACTTCCTCCATACGATCGCGTGTATCCATCATGATCTTGCGCGGAGAGAGGAGTTTGCCGGTCATGTTAGCCGGGCACTGAGCGGTACAGCGGCCACACTCAGTACAGGTATAGGCATCGAGCAGGTTCTTCCACGTCAGGTCAAAGATATCCTTGGCACCAAATTTAGCCGGAGCATCAGATGCTGCAGGCTCTACCTGCGCATTGGGGTCGAGCATCAGCTTTACCTCGCGGGTCACCTCGGGCATATTGTTGATATAGCCCTTGGGAGTCAGGCGAGAGAAATACGTATTTGGGAATGCCAGTAGAATATGCAGGTGCTTGGAATGTGCCAGGTACATCAGAAAGCCGAAAACGCCGGCCAGGTGGCCCCACCAGCCTATCTTTTCAAATATCTCCAGCAGGTTTTCATTCATACCCTCCCAGCTATGTGCGATCATGCCACTGATCCAGAAGCCATACTCACCATGCGCAGCAGCCATGTCAAAGCTATTCATGATGAAGATGTTTGCGATCAGAAACATCTCGAGAAAGAGGATGATGTGTGCATCCATATCCGGCCAGCCTTTCATCTCAGGCTTATTGAAGCGGGGCAGCTTCAGCAGGTCACGGCGGTAGAGGAATGCTACCGTCACGATGAACGTCAGTACAGACAGCACCTCTATCAGATTGATAGCAAATACAT
>JAFDYP010000446.1 GCA_018267355.1 Bacteroidota bacterium | reverse complement strand
TAGCTGGAGAGTACACTGCGCCACCTGCGCATGGCCCCATGATAGCTGATATCTGTGGGATCACTCCAGAGGCCATCACATTACGGTAGAAGATATCCGCATAGCCGCCCAGAGAGACTACCCCCTCCTGTATACGGGCGCCACCGGAGTCATTGAGCCCTATCAGAGGGATACCGTTTTTCATAGCCAGGTCCATGAGCTTCACGATCTTTTCAGCATGTGTCTCAGACAGCGAGCCGCCAAAGACTGTAAAATCCTGCGAGAAAACATATACTGCACGGCCATTGATAGTACCGTAGCCGGTGATGACGCCATCACCCGGATAGATCTCTTTTTCCAGTCCAAAGTCTTTTGACCGATGCTCTACGAACATCCCGATTTCCTCAAAGGAACCCTCGTCTACCAGCAGGTCTACCCGCTCACGGGCGGTGAGTTTGCCTTTCTTATGCTGTGAGGCGATACGATCTGCACCACCACCGAGGAGGGCCTGTGCCGTCTTATAATTTAGAGTATCCAGTTGCTTTTGCATCTTGTAAACGTAGTGTTTGCCAAGATTATTTCCAAATAAATGCAGTCGTGATTGAGAGCTCGTTTCCGCCCTTATTTGACGAATAAAAGCGTGTCGCTCTCGTGGTAGACGCGACCACGGCATGTATAGGAGAAGTTGCTAATGTCTGTGATCATATCGCGCTGACCAAAACAGTTGTTGCAATTGATAGTATGATGAACGGTCTGGTAGCTGATGTCCTTGATCGTGTCAGAGCCATCTGGGCGGGAAATGATGAAATATCGCTGATCGAGATAGAAAGAGTCGCGGCTAGACGTGTACGCGTTTCCCAGCAAAAGAGGGGACCCGGATTGAACACCTATGTGGCTGACACGGGCTGGTCCGATGGCCTGCCCCGACGCTTTGTCGTACTCTGTGATCGTGATTTGCTCCAGCTCGGTGCCGGAGTACCCCTGAAAGGCAATTCTTATATCTTTATAGTATTCACCCGTACAAAACTTCTTCGTACAGCATGAAAATAAAATAACAGCTAGGGTGATGATAGGTAAGATCGTTTTCATTGGCGGCAGTCTAGGATACTAAGTTACGACTTCTTTAAATTTTACTCCTAAAGCCTCTAACTCTTGCATCACTGGCTCATATATTTCTTTATGCTTCGGCATCAGTACACCACGCATAGATATCTGATCTTTCAAAATAAGTTTAGTCACTATAGCCAGCGGTAGCCCTACTGTCAGCGCCATAGCCGTATGCTCGCCATCTTTTCCAGTGAGGTAGAGTGAGGACTGGATGTGATGTTTGCTACCTCCGTCCAGATAGTCTATCTCATGTACCATTACTACGAGGTCCTTATCTGCAGGCTCCATTTTCCACTTATTTTCCAGTAGTTTCTGGAGGTTTTCTGCCGGGCATTTTTCTTGTGGGAAGTTTGCCTCGTCAAAGAGCCCGATCTCCTCCAGCATGTACTGTATCTCCGGGCGGTCTTCCAGCTCCAGCTGGGCTATGGCTTCTGTTTTGGGTACAAAAGTGGTTTTGCCGGTAGGAGCTGTATAGCCTAGCTGCACGAGGCAGTCCCATGCCTCACAATATGGAGGCACCCGCAGTGTACCACGGTACATAGTATCTACGTTATCCAGGTGATACTCCAATATGTATTTCAGGGAGTCGCGGTTAGGATAGCTGTCATATGTGCCATCAGGACCGAGGTCGATAGGAGAGGTGCTGCTAAAAAGCTGCGGGTAGTGTATCTCACATACTTCGCCATCTTCCTTCCACTTGATACCGCCATCTCCCTGTCCGGCCAGTATCACATTGCGGGGGTTCCATGAGAACTTATAGTGCCAGGCATTGGTATCACTCTCCGGGGCCACCAGGCCGCCACAATGTGAGCGGAAAGAGGTGATCTTTTTGCCTCCGGCCTGCAGCTTATCTATGATCTGCATAGCGCTCATATGGTCTATGCCCGGATCGAGCCCCATCTCATTCATAAAGATCAGGCCCTTTGCGCGCACGGCTTCGTCCATAGACTTCATAGCAGGGGAGATGTAGGATGGGGTCACGAGGTTTTTGCCTAGCAGCAGGCAGTCCTCGGCTATAGTCGTATGCAGCATAGCCGGCAGCATAGATATCACTAGGTCATGTGCGCTGATAGTAGCATGGCGACCAGCCTCATCCTTTATATCAAATGCGATAGCAGTAGTGGATGGGCGGCCCTTGGTCTTGAGCAGGGCGAACTCAGTGGTCAGGTCACCTACTGTGATCTCCCACTGCTCTGCGGCAGCGTGCTCTACGAGGTAGTCTATGAGGTAGATGGAAGATTTGCCTGCGCCGAGTATCAGTATTTTCTTCATAATCTCTAGTGGTCCGCAAATTTATCATTCTTTTGCCGTGGCAATAATAGTTAGCCAATATAGTCGATCACTTGTAGGGGCCGGTCGCGACCGGCCCCTACGAATACAACGTTACACGATGCCGAAAGCTGTCATATATGATATGGATGGGCTGCTGATAGACTCAGAGCCATACTGGCGCCAGTCTATGATCAAAGTGCTGGGTACCGTGGGCCTCCGGCTCACAGAGGAGCAATGTGCTAGTACCACAGGGTTGCGTTTTGACCATGTGCTTGAGTATTGGTTTGAGAAATATCCGTGGGAGAGCAAGAGCATAGTGGAGATTCACGAGGAGATACTGGATGAGATGGAGCACGCTATCACGCATGAGGCGCACTTGATGCCCGGTGTACTGGAGTCACTGGAGCTTTTTCAGCAGAAGGGCTATAAAATAGCTCTGGCTTCATCATCTGCCATGCGCCTCATCAAAGCATGTGTAAAGAGGCTAAACGGAGAGAGTATATTTGAGGCTGTGATCTCTGCTGAGCACGAGGAGTATGGCAAGCCACACCCTGCCGTATTTATCAAAGCTGCTGCCGGGCTGAAAGTCCACCCATTGGATTGTCTTGTACTGGAAGATTCCCTCATGGGTGTCATAGCTGCCAAGGCAGCCCGTATGCAGTGCATAGCTATCCCCGCACCTGAAAATTTTGATAACGCGAAGTTTGCAATAGCTGACTGGAGGCTGCACTCACTTACGGAGCTGGCCTCTGTGCTATCTGCCTAGTGGCTGGTCAAAAAAATACCTTACTTTGCCGCCATG
>JAFDYP010000445.1 GCA_018267355.1 Bacteroidota bacterium | reverse complement strand
CGCTGACATTGGCGCAGTATGTAGTGAAAAGAAGTAGGAAGAATAGGATCGGTTTCACAGTGTATGAATAGTTGGATCAAGATAGCAAAATTTCTGCTCGTCGCTGGTCGGCGTCCCCGCCGACCCAGCAAGCCAGACGCTAAACCTGTGGCGGCTAGAACGCACAACCACGGACAGTCTGGATAATCCCTGTTCACGCTCACCGGTACTGTGAACAGCGTGAACAAGCGTGAACAAATACAGCCAACCCGGCAAATCCCCACTATAGCTCAGTGACAGTACCAATGCCAGCTTCGCTCAAATGTTAAGTTTTTGTTATGCTAATATTAATTAGATAGCTTAGTCGGGTCAAGCTATACAAGACATGAAAAAACAAATACTCTCGCTGGCCGTAGCCATCCTCTCTACACTCGGCGCGGTGGCGCAGTCATCGGCATTTAGCTTCATCCACCTCTCAGACATACACGTCTCTACCGTCAGCTCTGCGGTAAACCAATGTGATGTGAATGGTGCCAAAGCACAGTGCTACCTGCAGTATTTTGCCACGATGAGCCCCAGGCCGGCCTTCATACTAGGCACAGGAGATATCTCTAACATAGGCAACAGCACGGCAGTGCCGGGAGGTATGTATACCGCACTGACGCAGTACCTGCACCCCAGCACGCTGATGTATCCGGGTGTGGGCCAGCTATTCATAGACTCTGCCAGGACCATCCCTATCTACCTCGCTCCCGGCAATCATGAGTATTATACTACACTCACTTCTTTCTCCATCTCTACGCAGACACTGCCGCTGCTGGACTCTATACCAAATTTCGTCAAGTACATAGCGCCCGATAGCGACTATGCCGTCAGCACGCCTATCTCCGTCACGCTCTTCATGCGCTCTGGCCATGATATATCCTACCTGACCTCTACCGACCCCAAGGGCTCCGGCTATACCACTGACCAGATAGACTGGATGCGGTCTGTGCTGATACAAAACCAGAATAAGCGCAAGATCATCGTGATGCACCACCCGCCGTCTGACGCTGCGGGCTATAGCTGCGGTATCGCCACCTTTAGCGGCAATGGCAACGACTCGTCTTCGTCCTTTGTGGATCACCGGCTGGGCTTCATCCACCTGTGCGACTCCTTTCATGTAGACCTGGTGCTGGCAGGCCACGTACACCAGAATGTAGTAGTAGACAAAATAGGCCGCGTGATAGATGAGAACTGCGATACCTGTGGCACACGCTATGTGCAGACCGGGCCGGCATTTGCGGGCTGCTATCGGGTCATCTCTGTAGACTCGTCCTTCATCACCGTGAGCAGGCCCATGCTGAGCTGTGACTCCAGCGCCTCTACGGGCACGCCTGATATACAGCGAGAGCTGGAGCTATCGGTCTATCCTGAGCCGTCCAATGGCCTCTTCAATGTGAGCCTGGGCCAGTCCCTGCCTGTAGATATACGCGTGTACAATATGCTCGGCCAGCTGGTCTATCATGAGCGCAGCGAGGACCTAGTACACCAGGTAGACCTGCGTGCACAGCCTGACGGGATGTACGTGCTGGAGATCACCTCTGACCATGACGGTACTCCGGTGGTCTATACGCTGAAATATCCGCTCATAGTCAGCAAGTAGGGGGGCTACTTTTAGCTATTGCACTTTATCATAGCGATAAGGCGCTACTGCTTTGTTCACGGTGTTCACGCTCATCGGTACCGTGAACAGCGTGAACAAGCGTGAACAAGATGAACAAATAATACCTGCACGCCTACCTGTCTATTTACTCACCAAAATGTCAATAAGTCTGTAGTGTAATAAGTTGCTAATATGGCTTATTTTGCTTTACTTTGCATTCGGATATGGCCATCATATCCCGTCAGTGCAGATGGCCTGCGCTGAACTACTTTCTCTCACATCACGGCCTCTATCTACTGTATATCCTTACACATATACACAGGCCACCCTATTATCATTTTTATACTAAAAAAATATCACCCTATGAATCATGAGGACTACAAGCGGCCTGAGCGGCCCATGCCTCCCGTCACCCCTATTGTCAAACCTTCTAAAAACATCACGATGGAGCAGGTGCAGCGCCAGGTGCTGGATATCAATGCCGGCCTGGACGACAGCTCCTTTGCCGTGAGGCCGGCAGAGAAATGGATACAGATAGCAGCCCGCAAAGCCCCTGTCAAAAAGCTCTTTGGTGAGCTGTGGCATGAGGGTGAGCTATGTATCTTATTCGCAGATACCAATATCGGCAAGTCTATACTCGCCGTGCAGATAGCAGACAGCATCAGCAGGGGAGTGGCTATACCGGGCTTTGACATGGAGGTGCGCGCGCAGCCGGTGCTATACTTTGACTTTGAGATGACTGCCAAGCAGTTTCAGATGCGCTATACGGCGGCAGATGGCCGCATGCATCCTTTCTCACATGAGCTGCTGCGCGCAGAGATGAATGCCGGCGCTACCTGGCTGGACAAGGGCTTCAAAAGCTTTGAGGACTATATGGACTATGAGATGGACAAGATGCTGAAACAGACAGGTATCAAGGTAGTGATCGTAGACAATATCACCTACCTGCGCACTGAGACAGAGCAGGCCAAAGACGCCCTGCCACTGATGAAGAAGCTCAAATCCCTCAAGGACAAGAATGACGTATCCCTGCTCGTACTGGCCCACACGCCCAAGCGTGACCCCTCGCGCCCCCTTACCATCAATGACCTGCAAGGCTCTAAGCACCTGGCCAACTTTGCCGATAGCGTCTTTGCGCTGGGCAAGAGCCACACGGACGAGCGTATCCGCTATATCCGCCAGCTGAAGCAGCGCAATACGGAGGAGGTCTACACGACAGACCACATAGCCCTCTGCCAGATAGTGAAGCCGGACTGCTTTCTGATGCTGGAGCTGGTAGGCTATGGTGTAGAGCAGCACCACCTGCGCGAGACGGGAGACAAGGAGCGCCGCGCACTGATACAGTCTGCCAAGGACCTCTCTGCCAATGGCAATACCCAGCGCGAGATAGCCCGGCAACTCGGCATCTCCGTAGCCGCGGTCAATAAGTACCTGAAGACAGACTAACCAAGAGGCGCTGTTCACGCTTGTTCACGGTGTTCACACTCACAGGCACCGTGAACAGCGTGAACAAGCGTGAACAAACCGATCAGCTTTTATCCAGCGAAGACGGCGATGAGGTGGCGTGGCTACTGTCGCCGGGCTTCGCTGGTTTTTTGTAGGTCTGTGGAAGCCTGCCCGCTGGCCTGCTTCATCTACGGACGGCGTTGCTTTGACTATTTGCAATATTGCGACATAACAAGAAACAAGTTTACTTCTAGGACACTTTAAATTTTCTTTTGCTGTGAAAAGTGGTATATTCTTTCGTCTTTTTTAAATACTCTTGAATG
>JAFDYP010000444.1 GCA_018267355.1 Bacteroidota bacterium | reverse complement strand
TGGTGTTTATGCCAATCATAAATCATAAATCAACGATCATAAATAAAAAAGGGGGGCAGAATTTCTCCCGCCCCCCTAACCTAAAACCCAATTCGAGTTGTAGCTATGCTATGTCTTTATTGTTGTATTTAAATCATAAATCAACAATCACAAATCATAAATGTCTAGTGGCTCGCCGCCTCCAGGTCTTCCTTTTTGACGGGTGCTGTATCTTTAGCAAATAGTATCAGTGGTATCACCATCAGGAAGAAGATACCCAAGTATTGAAACGTATCAATGTAGGTCAAAATTGTAGCCTGGCTCGTGATATTGTACTCTAGTGTGGCATACGCCATATTAGTAGCTTTGACTATATCGCCCACCTTGGCCATCATGCTCGCTGTGATACCCGCCAGATAGTCCTGCGTAGACTTGTCGTACATAGTAGCCTTGGCTATCAGGTCTGCACGGTGTACTACGGTCATGTGCGTGATAAAGCTGGAGCATATAGCCACACCAAATGAGCCACCGAGCTGTCGGATCATAGCAGTGAGGCCTGCAGCAGAGCCGATATCCTTGCCTTGCAGGCCACCCAGAGATAGTGTAGTGAGTGGCACAAAGAGGAATCCCAGTCCTATACCCCGCAGTATCAGCGGCCAGAAGAAGTTATGCTCTCCCGTCTGCGAGGTGATGATATTGGACATCAATAGCGTGAAGAGGGCAAATATCCCAAAGGCAAAAGGCAATAGCCATTTAGGCTTTGCACCCTTAGACAGCATGATACCTACTACTGGCATCATAAATCCACTCACCAGTGCACCCGGCAGCATAGAGAGGCCCGTTTGCAATGCAGTAAAGCCCAGGAAGCGCTGTACAAAGATCGGATAGATGAAAGTAGAGGAGAAGAGCCCAAAACCTAGTATGAAAGATAGCACCGTACCGATGGCGGCGTTGCCCTTGCGTAGTACCCTGAGGTCCACTATCGGATGGTCTGTGATAAACTCCCATACAATAAAGCCCAGTAATCCAAAGATCGCTACCACAGTAGATACCACGATATATCCTGTCTCAAACCAGTTTTCGGAGTCGCCTTTCTCCAGTACGAGCTGCAGTGCTCCCACACCTACGATGAGCAGGATGATGCCGGTCCAGTCTACCTTTGAATTTTTCATTTCAGGTGTCACATAGTTCACATCACGGATAAAGGTGAAGGTGAGGAAAGCTGCGATGATACCCACCGGTATATTCACAAAGAAGATCATGGACCAGTGCCAGTTCTCTACGATATAGCCACCGAGTGTCGGGCCGAGGGTCGGACCCACTATCACACCGATGCCATAGAGGGCGCTGGCCTTGCCGCGCTCCTCTGGTGGGTATATCTCTGTGAGGATGGTCTGTGAGGTTGCCAGCAGCGCACCGCCACCCATACCCTGTAGGAAGCGGAAGAAAATAAGCATGTTGATATTGTCCGAGAAGCCGCACATCAGTGATGCGAGGGTAAATAGTATCACCGATCCGCCGAAGTAGTTTCTGCGGCCCAGTTTGATAGAGAGCCAGGCTGCCATCGGTACTACGATGACATTGGCTATGCTGTAGGCGGCTATCACCCAGCTGATCTCGCTGAGTGTGGCACCGAGGTTGCCCATCAGGTGTGTGGTGGCCACATTCACGATAGTCGTATCTATCAGCTCCAGCAGGGAGCAGGCTACGACCGTGATCGTGATGATGGTCCGCCGCCATCCATATTCTAATGTTGAACTTTGATCCATTGTTTTCAGATTTGAAAATTTGAAGATGAGTCAATTTGAAAATGGCTGCTGTCTTTGCTGCTTACCATTTTCAAATTTTCAAATCAGCACATTTACACATTTGCGTTTACGATACTTTCACTACTGCTTTTACATTCATACCTGCGCGGAGCGGATGTTCCTTATCCTGGTTTTTGTCCAGTATGATCTTGACTGGTATACGCTGCACCACTTTTACGAAGTTGCCGGTAGCATTGTCAGGAGGCAGCAGGGCAAATTTAGCGCCTGTAGCAGCAGACATAGACTCGATCGTGCCTTCAAACTCTGAATGAGGATAAGCATCCACTTCGATCTTGACCTTCTGACCTACCTTCATTTTCTCTATCTGTGTTTCTTTGAAGTTTGCGACTACCCACATCTCGCTTTCATCTACCACAGCAAAGAGGTTTTGCCCTACAGATACCAGTTGGCCTAATTGTACATTTTTCTTTGATACATAGCCATCGCATGGCGCTACGATAGTAGCGTAGCTCAGGTTGAGTCTGGCCAGGTCGAGTTCTTCCTGCTTTTGCTCTACCTGTATCTGAGCTACCTTCAGGTTATTGGCGCTCACGTTCAGGTTGCTGCTGCTGGCAGCGAGGCGCGCCTGATAGCTGGCTACAGATTTCTGAGCCTGGTCCAGTTGCTTTTCAGCTAGGTCCTTTGCTGCCTTTGCATTGTCAAACTGCTGCTGGGTGGCAGAGCCGAGGTCCAGGAGTTTCTTGAAGCGGTCATAGTCCTGTGTAGCTTGCCATACGCGCACCTGCGCAGCATCTATCGCGCTCTGAGCCGGATTGATATCCTTGGTAGCTACGTTTACATTAGCGCTGGTAGACCCCTGATTGGCGCGTGCCAGTTCTACATTGGCTTGCGCCTGAGCCAGTGCTACTTCGGCTTGCTTTACTTTGAGCTGGAGGTCGCGATCGTCTATGCGTACGAGCGTATCGCCTTTGTGCACGAACATATTGTCCCGCACCCTGATTTCCTGTATGAAGCCCGCCACCTTTGGCACTATCGGATTGATATTGGCCTCTATCTGGGAGTTGTCAGTATCCTCATTGTGCAGGGAGTAGATCACCTGGCGCACTACCAATACGAGTACGACTATGCCTATGATCCCGCCTATGATCGGCGCGACGTTAAATTTCTTTTTGGTTTCAGTATTTTCCATGACTATGTTGTTGTTTATTGAGTTTATGAGATTGATTAATCGTTTCCTGTGGCTTTCATGAGCTTGGCATATGCTATCTCTGCGTCTATCCTGGCGTTTACAAGATTGATCTGGGTGGTCACAGCCAGGTTGTCAGCGTTTAGCATATCGGTGATATTTTTCACGCCGTTGGCATATTGATCTTTGGTCATGCGCTGGTTTTCTGCAGCCTGGTCTACTGAGGTCTGGTCCAGTCTGATCTTGTCCAGTGCGAGCATGTAGGCTGAGTAGTTTGCATTTACCTCCATCTTTATATTATCATTCAGTGCCTCATGCTGAGCCTGTGCTGAGTTGATATTCAGTTTGGCTTCTTTGGTCTGATACTGGGTGGTGAAAAGGCTCGTGATATTCCAGCTGAGCTTCACGCCTAAATCCCATGACTGGTTAAACTGATGTTCCGGTACGATAAACACGCGTTGGTTGGGATTGTTATAGTAAAAGTTGAAGCCGCCGCTGATCACCGGAGAATAAAGTCCGCGGGCTACTTTCAGTGCCTTGTGAGACATATCCAGGCGTATCTCAGATGCTTTGATCTCAGGCCTTTTTGTCATTGCATCCTGCAGTCCTGTCTGGATATTAAAGTCGGGTTTGGTACTTGTGAGGCCCTCCTCGGCTATCTGCAGTTTGGTGGTCTCGGGCAGGCCGAGCATTACATCGAGGTTGAAGTTGCTGATGTCGATAGCGCTTTGCACTTCCGCTGCGCTGCTTTGCAGATTGGAGAGATTGACCTGTACCTGCAGTACATCATTCCTCAGGGCCATACCTACGGTCTGCATATTTTGTACATCCTTCAGACGCTGATTGAGCACCTGTATGTTTTGGTCTACTACTTTTTTAGATTCCAGTAGCTTGTAGTGATTGTAGTACGCAGTGATGATATTGTTCTTTACTGTTTTTTTATCAGCCTCCACATCCAGTGCTGATGCACGCATCTGTTCTTTATCAGTCTTGAGCCTGTTCCAGCCGCGCAGACCGGCAAAGACCACCTGAGAAATACTCAGTCCGTTGAGATAATAGTTGTGAGAAGTGGCATTGATCAGGCCACCAGGACTGCCCGGGCCAAAAGCTCCTGCCGGAATGTTGAATTCGCCGATATTCGGGCTATTGCGGGTCACGCTGGAGTTCCAGGAGATGGCTGGTGCGAGTGCGGAGAGTTCTTGTTTGTACTTCGTACCGCTCACATCACTGCGCGCCTGGCTGATCTTGAGTTGCTTGTTGTAGTCCATCCCCAGAGACACGGCTTCGTCCAGCGTGAGCCTGCGTACCTGCTGTGCCTGAGCGGCAGTGAGCACGGTCAGTGCCAGTAGCAGGAGGGGAATCCTTTTTGATACAATTGAGAACATGGGTGTTATTTTTTAAGTAAATAGTGGGAGAATAATTCTTTGAAATAAGTTTTGATACGCGTCCTGAATTCGGGGTCGAAGAGCTGGGCCTCGGTAGGCACATCGAGCATCTTGCAGGAGTAGTATGGTGAGCCTACGATATACTGGATGCAGGCAAAGAGATTGATCATGACCAGGCCCATATCGGCATCTGGCCGGAAGGTGCCATTGGCTTTGCCCTCCTCCAGCATCTTGCCGATGTAGGTCTTATTGGTCTCGATCTTAGAGATCAGCAGCTCGCGCAGCTCAGGGCGGTTGCTGCTGGAGAGTTCGCGATTGATCATCCTGTGCACATTCGGGTTATTCATCAGGCGATCAGTGTAGAAGTCTACCACTGCCACGAGCTTCTCTATGGATGTCCTCGCGGGATCAGTGGCTATACTCTGGATCGTGGTTTGAGAGTTGGCCATGCGCGAGATGATCAGCTCTTCAAATAATTTCTCTTTTGACCCAAAGTAGTAGGAGATCATCGCGATGTTTACGTTGGCTGCCTTGGCCAGGTCACGCACGCTCACCGCATCAAAGTCCTGATCTGCAAAAAGCTTCTCAGCTTCGATCAGGATGGCTGCTTTTTTATCTATCTGTTCCATAATTATTGAATGCGGGAACGAAATTAAACAACTGTTTGATTAAAACAAACGTTTAATTAGCGGTAATATTTTAAGAAACATAAACTTATTGATAATCAATACAATAAAATGATGTCGTAACGTTTTTTTAATCCATTCCGACCTTGCCCGGCATCCAGAAACCCTTGGCCCGGACCTCAGCATGGGGCCAGTTTTGGCGGAAATAGCGGCCTAATTCTTTGCACACGCGCATGTCGCCGCCTATGTAGATAGTAAGTGCTGGTCGCAGTGAGCTTTTGAGCTGCTCTGCTGCGGCGATGAGTGGCTCCGTAGGGACACCGCCCACCCGGAGAAACTGAAACGGCCTGCTACCGTCCAGGTCTGCGTAGTGGTCGGCCTCATCAGGTGAGTAAAATATACCTGCGGCCTCTTGTGCAGTGGAAAGATGACTACGGATAGCGTAGAGATGAGAGAGGGCAGAGGGATCGCCTATCAGCAGGTGAGACTTTCCGGCGGTGTCTATTACCAGTTTGCCCTTCGGACCCATGTAGTGGATCGCGTCACCTACGGCTACCTCCTTGATCCAGATACTGCCTATCCCATTGCTATGAGCGCATATGGCCAGGTCTGCAGTGCCCGATGCTGCATCAAAGGCCCAGATGGAATACGTGCGCAGTTTGCTATTCATAGCCGTATCGCGGTCCAGACCCACGAAAAGGCGCAGGTGCTCGCCGGCTGTGAAGGTGTGACCCACCAGTGCGTCACTCTGTATGCGGATATGCCAGGTGGCCGGCGCGATCTGATGCCTATAGGTCAGGATCGCTTTATTAAAAATACTTCGGGTCAGGGAGTCTATGATAGAGGCCATGGGTCGGGATTTCATAGATACACGGATGAGCTGGCAGAAAATTTTACCCTGCTATCGGAAAAGCGGTTAATTTTCTTTTTGAAAAGGTCAATATGAATCGCTTTCTCTTTTTGCTGATATCGGTAGCCCTGTGCAACTCTGCTATAGCGCAAAGCCCTGCTCAGCCCTGGACCATCACGAAAGACAATGCCACACACATCACCGTACACCACCGCAGTATAGATGAGATCACCAGAGTGCGAAATGCCTTTGGCCAGCGGGGAGAGTTTCTGTACATAGAGCCACGCGTGAACATCAAAAATGGAGTCGTAGACCATGTCGGCCCCACAGGTGTGCTGGATGTACGGGAGAATTACTACAAAGGTAAACTCATAGGCTATGTACAATATGATGGCAGCTATCGTGAGCGCGAGATATTCTTTGATAGCAAAGGCAACATCTCTCTCGAACTGCGCTATGACAAGGGACAGCAAATGTACCGCAATGACACCTTACGCCCTGCATCTGTTTTATCCATACCCGTAAAAGTAAACTATGGCAACACTTCAAGATAAGATAGTCTGGATCACCGGTGCCACCTCCGGTATAGGAGAGCAGCTGGTGTATGCCTGCGCAAAAGAGAACGCAAAGATCGTCCTCTCAGCACGCCGCACGGAGGAGATGGAGCGTGTGATCAAAGCAGCAGGCCTTACGGATGATCGCTGTCTGATCGTCCCGCTGGACCTGGCGAATAATAAGGACTACTCTTCACAGGTAAAGGCGGTCATAGATAAATTTGGCCATGTAGATGTGCTGATCAATAATGGCGGCATCAGTCAGCGCTCTATGGCACGTGATACGCTGGTAGAGGTAGACCGCGAGCTGATGGAGGTCAATTTCTTTGGTACGCTGGCACTCAGTAAAGCTGTGCTGCCATACATGCTGGCGCGAAAGAGCGGTATGCTCGTAGCGGTCAGCTCTGCTGTGGGCAAGTTCGGCTCACCGTGGCGCAGTGGCTACTCGGCATCTAAGCATGCGCTGCATGGATTCTTTGACTCGCTCCGCGCGGAGTGCTATGACGATGGGCTGCGCGTACTGATCGTGTGCCCTGGCTTTGTCAGCACCAATATCACTATGAATGCCCTGACCGCAGATGGTGCTCCGCTCCGCAGTATGGACAGCGCTACGGGCAATGGCCTCAAGTCTGACTACACTGCCCGCGTGATAGTAGATGCGATCAAAAAAGAGAAAGAAGAGATCGTCATAGGCGGCTTCAAAGAGAACCTCGGCGTCTGGATGAAGCGTCACTTCCCAGCCATCTTCTCCATCATGATCCGCCGTATGAGTGTGCGGTGATATTTTGTGTTATAAGCCCGACACGTTAATCCTATATTTGTAATATGAAGGTGACTTTTCTCGGTACTGGTACATCTGGCGGCGTGCCTATCATAGGCTGTAGCTGCGAGGTGTGTACCTCTACAGACCCGCGTGACAAGCGCCTGCGCACCTCTGCCATGGTAGAGGTAAATGGCAAGGTTTTTATTATAGATGCAGGACCTGATTTCCGCTATCAGATGCTGCGGGCCAATGTGACCGCTATAGATGCGCTACTCATCACGCATGGCCACCGTGACCACATAGGCGGCCTGGACGATATCCGCCCCTTCAATTATCTGCAGGGGCAGGTGGTAGACCTCTACTGCGACCGTCATGCCGAAGCTATGATCCATGAGCAGTATCCGTATGCATTTCGTGATAAGGATTACGCTTTTGCGCCAAAGGTCAACTTCCACCGGGTAGCGCATGAGACATTTGAGGTACAGGGTATCCCCATTACACCGATCGAGGTCATGCACTATAAACTGCCGGTGCAGGCATTTCGTATAGCAGACTTCACCTACATCACAGACGCCAAAACAATAACTGACAGCGAAAAGGTAAAGCTGAAGGGCACCCGCACCCTGGTGGTCAATGCGCTCCATGCCAATGAGCACATAGCTCATCACACACTGGAAGAGGCGCTGGCGCTGATCCGTGAGATAGGCCCTGAGACAGCATACCTCATACACATGAGCCACCAGTTTGGCAGGCATGCTGATATGGAGGGCAGATTGCCGGTCAATGTGAAGATAGCCTATGACGGGCTGGTGATAGAGGCCTAGCCGCGAATCATTTTGATGTTATCTATATCGTCCTCTATGTACACCTCACCTACGGACTGAAATCCGTAACCCTCGTAAAATTTTTTCAGATAGAGTTGTGCGCCTATTTTCAGCGGAGCGCCGGGAAATAGCTCACTGCAGCGTTTTACAGACTCCTCCATGAGCATCCGTCCATACCCTGCACGGCGCAGTGCCGGCTCGCTCACTACGCGGCCTATAGAAGCATAGCCGGGATAGGAGAGGCCTACAGGCAGGAGGCGGCTGTAAACTGCTAAAGTGCCCTTATCATCATAGCCCATCAGGTGCCAGCTCTCCTGATCCTGGTCATCGCAGTCTACGAAGGCGCAGTGCTGCTCCAGTACGAATACACGCTGCCGCAGCCGCATGATAGTATATAGCTCATCGAGGCTCAGCTCGCGGTAGTGTTTTAGTGTAAACTGCATGGGTGCCAGGTCTGGATATGGTCAAGGTAAATATTTTTCCTTACGGTATGAAATAAGAGTTTGGGATTTGCGATTTAGTCCTATATTTCGGATGCAATGAAAAAGATCGAACTGGAGATCATAGCCCTCTCGCATAGCGTCACTCAGTCACACTCCTTTGCCGTAGTGCTGGGAGAGGTAGAGGGTACGCGCAGGCTGCCGATCGTGATAGGTGGATTTGAGGCGCAGGCCATAGCCGTAGCGCTGGATAATATGAAGCCATCCCGCCCGCTCACACACGACCTGATGAAGACCGTCTGTGATACCTTTGGCCTGGAGCTGCAGTACATCTATATCAGCAAGCTGCTCGATGGCGTGTTCTACAGCAATCTGGTATTCAGCAATGCGATAGAGACCGTAGAGATAGACTCCCGCACCTCTGATGCGCTGGCGCTGGCCGTACGCTTTGAGTGCCCGATCTATGTGAATGAAGATATACTGGAGGAGGCCGGTGTAGAGGCAGATGCGGCTATGGAGGCCGGAGGCGCCGTATCTGAGGGCGACCTCGAGAAAAGGATAGAGGAACTCACCTCTGTCACTGCACAGCCCGGAGCCAGTACCAATTTCTCAAATATGTCTGCAGACGAGCTCAACGAAGCGCTGCAGCATGCCATAGAAAACGAAGACTACGAGCGGGCCGCCCGCATCAGGGATGAGATGAATAAGAGGCAATAAAATTAAAAATTGCTATAATGAAAAGGCCCCGTTCTGCGGGGCCTTTTCATTTAATATTCTTCTTCGTTAAAGAAAAAGTCTTCTTTGGTAGGGTAGTCGGGCCATATGTCCTCTATACCCTCGTAGAGTTCCTCATCGTCGTCCAGCTCCTGCAGGTTCTCTATTACCTCTACGGGTGCGCCGGAGCGGATGGAGAAATCTATCAGGTCATCCTTAGTAGCTGGCCAAGGTGCTTCCTCCAGGTATGATGCTAATTCCAGTGTCCAAAACATAGTATGGTCTCCTTTTAATTGTCGGCGAAAAAAACGCTTTTTTTCATATAAACAAATAGGGTGCCCCTGATTACAAACATCCTATCCACCACCTGCCGGGTCAAAAGCCTCTAAAAACCACCCAACAGGCTGACTATAAGACGTAAAAAAGCCGCTCATAGTGTAGGAGCG
>JAFDYP010000443.1 GCA_018267355.1 Bacteroidota bacterium | reverse complement strand
AAGCTTATGGCCACCAGCGTCCTAATGAAGAGTTTGATCGCAATGAAGATCAGGATATGCAAGAAGGCGAAGGTGCAGGCGATGAAAGCGGCGACTATCAGCAGGAGGGCCGCGACCAGGAAGGGCAAGGCTCACAACAGCAGTACCGCAATGACCGCCGTCAGGATGAAGCCGACGATCAGGACGACGAAGCAACTGATGAAACGGAAGAAACGGATGAACTCGATGAAAATGATGACGCTGCCGAAGAGGACACCGGTGACGAATCAAAAGGCTGGATGGGTCAGGTCAGTGACCTGCTGACCGGCCAGGCCTCTGACGAAGCCTATGACAAGGCTACCAAGGTAGCAGCACTGGCTGTCATCGGCCTCTTTGGCCTGCGCAGGGGTGGCCTGCTGGGTGGCATCATCGTAGCTGCTGCTGCCGGCCTCGCAGCCCGGACGCTGGGAGTCGATATGGATATGGCAGAAGATGAAGCCACTGACGAAGAAGATATGCAAGGCGAAGCAGCGTAAGCGCTAGCCCGTGTGAAGTAAAACGAAAGCGGTCAGCCGTATGGCGGACCGCTTTTGTTTTGGCGGGATGAGCCAAGGGTACAGGCTTTATTCTTTCACTACTCTCTGTACCACTCTGCCGTATGGCGTGACTGCGGTCACGATATAGACGCCGGGAGCCAGACTGCTGAGGTCCATGGTGCCGGAGTGGTCACTGGTGAGGATGGTTTCGCCGATCGTATTTTGTATACAGAAGCTACTGACGAGCTGACTGCTCTGTATAGTGATGTATCCCGTAGTGGGATTGGGAGATACCCTTAGCATATTCTGATCCTGCCCGGTAAACGTCACGCCGGTGTTGGTACAGGGTAGCATATTGATATGGTCCCAGAGCACACTGTCAAATGGTGAGAAGGCCGCCGCTACACCATATGCCGAGGCACCCATGCGCACCACTACCATCTGCTGGCTAGGTATCACATAGATTTTCTGGTCGTTCTTGCCCAGTGCGGCATACATATCTGAGGGGGCATTTGGTATGAGTGTTCCACTGTAGACCAGCTGCAGCCCCGGCGCCATGTAGGATGATTGACCATTCAGCCACCACAGGTAGCCATACGAGGGATTGAATGCCTGCGAGGAGCTGATCATAGCGCGATAGTACGCCGTATCCCTGAGGATGGTATCTGTGGCCCAGATGCCGTGATTCAGCGCCAGCAGGCCAAAGCGTGCCGCATCTCGCACCACGCTATAATACTCATAGCCCACCCAGAGGCCATGCATACCGATGGCAGTGCCGAGGCGCGAGGAGGTAAAGTTATTGTACGTCTGGCCGGAGACGGTGGCCAATACATCCTCCATTTTGCGGTAGGCACCCGTGTGGTAGGCCCATCGTGTGTCAGGCGGAGCCAGGTACTGCAGGCAGGCGGGTGTCGTGCTGATATTGCTGCAGGTGCCACCGGTGGGATTGTCATCCAGGCCAGAGGTCATAGTGATCAGGTGGCGCACCGTGATGTGCCGCTCCTGCTGTGTATCGGCACTGGTCCAGCCCTGCCCTAGTATATCACTCACCGTATCGGTCAGGTGCAGCAGGCCCTCCTGCTGCGCTATACCTGTGAGGGTAGAGGTGAGGCTCTTGCCGGCAGATGCCCATATATGTATCGAGTCCCGAGTGAAAGTGCCGAAGTATCGCTCCAGTACGATGCGGCCGTCTTTGAGTATCACAAAGCCGCTCGTGCCGTGGTCTGCCAGGTAGCTGTAGAGCGAGTCTATGCGGTCCTGGCACCAGCCCAGCTGTGAGGGTGCAGTGGTATCCCAGCCGGTACCTGATACAGGTGGGAAATAGGAGACCTGCGCTCTGACTGCTACTGATAGCATCAGGAGCAGTATCATGTATAACGAACGACGCATACCGTATTTTTATGGCTAATTTACGCTAAACCTTTCTTTGCCGCATCGGCAGGTAGATTGCAGATCGTCTTTGCCAGCCTGCCTATGGTGAGGCCCTGCACCAGGATGCTGAAGAGCACGCAGCAGTAGGTAGCGATGAGGATCATGTGCCGCGACTCACTCTCGGGCAGTGAGAGTGCCATAGCGATAGAGAGGCCGCCGCGCAGCCCGCCCCATACGACCACGCGGGCTTCTTTTTTATTGTAGTAGGCTATGCGGGGCAGCAGCCAGCGCGGCAGGTAGACCACCACCGCCCGCGATAGGAGCACGATCACTACCGCTACCACACCTATGAGCGCATAGATGGCGCGAAACTCTATGACCACCAGTACCATGGCCACGAGTATGAAGAGGATGGCATTGAGCACGGCGTCTATCACCGTCCAGAATTTCTGTACATACTCATGAGATACGTCACTCATGACCTCGTCCTGTTTATAGTTGCCCACCAGTATGCCCATCACCACCATAGCCAGCGCGCCGGATATGTGCAGGGCATTGGCTGCGCTATAGCCGGCCAGCACAAATGCCAGTGTGAGCAGTACCTCCGTATCATAGCTGTCTATACTGGCCATGAGGTAGTGCAGCAGCAGCCCCAGCCCGAGGCCGAAGAGTACTCCGCCTGCCGCCTCCTGTACAAAGAGCATGGAGAAGTGCCCGATATCAAAGCTGCCCGTATGCGCCACACCCAGCAGAGAGATAAAGGTGACTACGCCCACGCCATCGTTGAAGAGAGACTCGGCTACGATCAGGGTCTCTATCTTTTGGGGCACGCCTACCTGTGTGAGGATGCCTATCACTGCTATAGGGTCAGTAGGAGAGATGATCGCGCCAAAGAGCAGGCAGTACACCAGCGGCACCTCCAGCCCCAGCAGCATGGTGAGGCCATACAGCAGGCCACCTATCACGGCGGTAGATACCAGTACACCACCTATGGCCAGCAGGGCCACGGGGGCCAGCTGCCCGCGCATAGCGGCCCAGCTGGTGTGCAGCGCCCCGGCGAAGAGCAGCAGCCCCAGCATCACATCCAGTATAGCGCGGCTGATATCGGTCTGCTCTACGAAGTTTCGCAGCTGCTCATAGGGCAGGGGCAGCCATACGCGTGCGCTGAGCACCAGCAGCGAGAGCACCGTAGAGAGCAGGAAGAGCCCGATCACAAACGGCAGCCGTATGAAGCGGTGATTGATATAGGCAAAGGCCGCAGAGAGGCAGATCAGGATGGTCAGGATGGTATAGGCAGTCATACGGGCTAAGATACAAAAAGGGAAGGGGAGTAAGACACAGGACACAGCAATACAGGTATATGACCTGCATCCTTTGGGTATACCACTCTAGTAAAGCTGGTACAAACGACCCGTTGACATAGCAATATGTTCCTCAATACACTATGGCCATCACGCTGTGTGGCCTGATTATTGCCATATATTGGGTATAAAAATCACCGTCATGAAAAGGATACAACAGATACTGCTCAGCGGGATGATGTGGCTGTCAGCTGCTTCTATTTATGCGCAGAGCACAGACCATATGGGCCGTCAGGCCGGCTTGCTGCCATCAGGCTTCTGGCTGGAGGTGGGCATCTTTTTAGGAATGGCTGTCGTGATCGTAGCGGCTATGATCTATTGGGAGCGTAGCCCTCATGAGCACGGGCACTGAGGTCAGAATACCTCCAGGGCCTGCTTCATATAGACGCCTGCAGGGTGGTGCCCGCAGAGGATAAAGCGTATCATATCCTCCAGGTCAGTATACATCATGGGCTTCGTCATATAGAATGACGCGCCGAGTGCGCGGGTATCCTCTATATCCTGAAAGTAGTTTGACGTGGAGTGCATGATCACAGGCACATTTTTGATCAGCGGGAGCTTTTTGATCTCTGTCAGGCATTCTTTGCCATCCATACCCGGCATATTGATATCGAGAAAAATATAGTCAGGTATATCCTGCGTAGCAAATAGCAGCGACAGGCCAGCTTCTGCACTGGGGGCATGTGTGAAGACAGCAGTGCCATCTACACTCCGCAGTGCGATGGAAAAAAGGGTAGCGTCCTCCGGATCATCATCTATGAGGAGGATACGCAAAGGCCGGTTGGGCATAGGCGTGTGGTGTTTTATGTTTTAGGGGTGTAGCTGTCATAGGTGCTGAGGTGGGTGCCCAAAGCTACAGATATATTACGTGTCATATGCATTATCCTTTCACAGATGACAAGATATTGCTTGTAAAAAGCTGGTATTTTCGGTGAAGCGGCTCTGCTTTTTGTCTCAGAGGACAACGATGTGTTGTTTATACCAACGCGATGTGTGGTACGTTTGATCTGATAGCTGCCTGGCCGTACTCGTGCTCATGAATGTTTAGGTGGAGGGGAATGGGTATAACAAATGCCGTCTTTTTTCGTATCTATTACATAGATACTCAACCCGGTGGCGAATTTTTTATACTATATTTAATCTAAACATGCTACCCGTGCGCAAGACACTGCCTCTCATATTGCTATTGCTGCTCGTCACCCTCTGTACCTGCAAGAAGGATAAATCCAGCTACTGGATACTGAATGGTGTGAAGTACAGCACGTCTGCCTGCACATTTGATAAACTGACAGATACACCTTTTGCGGGGCACCTGGGCATCTCGGCCTCATCGGGCTCGGGTCCCGAGGCGCGTATCATAGTCTGCTATAGCAATACCAGCGGCCTGCCTGCAGATGGTACGTATAGCGTGGTCAGTGATGATGGGGTATCAGTACCTGGTCGTGCCGAGCTGATGATACGCATCACTACGGGTGCGCCGGGCAGCGAGGTGGTGTACCACTCAGTAGGTGGCTCGGGCACAGACGGCGTACAGTCCACTCCAGATACTAAAAACAATAACCGCCTCACACTACGCGGCGCAGGCATCACTGTGGCCGGCGGCGGCGACACGACCTATCTCAGTCTCAACCTGACGCAGACTAACTAACACCTAACACTAATCAGCCATTGCTGGTTTCATACGGTAGCATGCGACCATCTATATGCGCTGCTACGCATTCACGTCAGGGAGAAACATTTATCTTCGCGGATATCGTACTATGAAAAACCAATCTCTTATCGTCTTAGTGATATCCCTGCTGGCGCTGACCTCCTGCCGGCACCGTATCACCGCATGGACCAACGCTGATAAGGGCGTGAGCCTCTATCTCTATGACAGCTTTGCGGTGATCAAGCGCCCCTATTTCTACGACTACTATGCAATCCTGCAGCGCAGCAGCGACCGCATCATGATGCAGCGCGTGGGCTATGGAGACACCGCGACGGTGCTCCTGCATGACGAGGAGGAGATGGTCACCCTGATGTATAAGAAGTGGATCAGGTATACCTCGGGAATAGATACACTATCACTGCTCTCAGATAGCGTGCCGCCACCACTGGCATACACCAGCTACCATCCGGCCAAAGGCCTGCCCAAAGGACTGTGGAGTTGCGATAGCCTGATTGACATGTCCTTTTATTTCCCTGACGATAGCAGCCATGTGTATCACTATCTGCCGGATGATCGCTATATCATATTTCGCAAGATGGAACTGACCACCCTGGGCAATAATCTATTCGTGCACATGACTATGCACCACGGCGGCGAGTGGTACCAGATCACGCAGCTGAGTGACTCGGTCATGACGCTACACCTCATGCTAGACATACCTGAGCAGACCACACTCACCTACCACTATCGCGGCGGCCTCTCTGCGAGCGATAGTATCACCCTGTTCATGGCGGATTATAACGATAGCTCTGAGACGGCCTTTCTAAAAAGGCTTTGGAGTGATACCACCGGCGACTCGCGGGTGGTGCGGTGGTGATACGCTATGGGGAGGGGTACTTTCAGAAGTAGTAGGTGGGGAGCCTGGGCACGGAACTAAGTTTCGCGCCAGTGGGGTAAATCAGGAACGCTGCGTTATTGCCGGCACTGCAAGTGCCTATAGTAGCTACTTCCGGAGTACAACTCCGGAAGGGCGGGGGGCGTGGATTTAAAATCCACGGTTAGCGGGTTCGGGATTGCAAATCCCGAACAGCGGGGTCTTT
>JAFDYP010000442.1 GCA_018267355.1 Bacteroidota bacterium | reverse complement strand
GGCGGCATCTACTCTCTCAGTGGCGTAGATAGCCTCGGCTGCGGCGCGTCTTCTAATACACTGCATATCCGCACCGACTCTATATCTGCGGGTCACCTATATACGACAGTAGATACGTTTCTCGATATATCTCTAGGCTCTACTATCACTACGGCTGGTTCTTACCACTGGGATTTTGGCGATGGCCACTCGCTGGTCACTACTACTGATACCGTGAGCTATAGCTATGCTGACTCCGGCACCTACCTGGTCACACTCATCACTACTCAGGTATGCGGTACAGATACAGAGCGCCTGTATATTTTGGCAGATAAAGCAGACACTGTCACACAGCCGTCAGGTATACTCTACATGACCGGCGAGCAGATACAGGTGAGCATCCGTCCTAACCCGATGCGCACTACCGCGCAGGTCAGCATCACAAAGGATGCCGGCGCGATGGATGTACGCCTCTATGACCTGCAGGGCAAACTGGTGTCAGACCTCGGCCGTGCCTCAGGTGATGAACTCATCATCCGTCGTGGCAGTCTTTCCGCAGGCCAGTACATACTCCGTCTGTCTAATGGTAAAACTACATCAGCTATCCGGCTGGAGATACAGTGATGCAATGCTGAGAAGTAGCTGTATACTTTTACTACTGCTCTGTGTGGCAACCATCCGCGCACAGGATGTCGCACATACCAAGCATAAAAACCGCCTGCTACGTGGCCAGTGGCAGCTGGTTCGGACCGTCAATAACGGTACATCACACATCATCACCAAAGATGAATACGATGGAGTGATCACGCTCCGCAGCTTTCACCGCTATCAGGAGGAGGTGATCTATGAGGGCTACCACTGGATCATCAAGGGCCGCTGGCATGCCTACCGGCGCAGGGCAGACCTGGAGTTTACCCGGCTGGAGTATATCTCAGGTGCACCTCCGGGCGGTGTGCTGCATGATATCCATTTCTCCCTCTACCAGCTGGATAAACAACACTGGGCCGGCAACACAGAGACGAAAGAAGAGAAGATACAGATGGAGTATGAGAAGATCCCCCGCGTGCGTAAGGCTCCTAAAGCACATTGATCACCTTGCTACTGGTCACAGCATAGATGCGGGCGCCCCGCTCGTTGCGCATGATCTTCAGCCCCGTCAGGTGTCCAAAGGCCGGCAGTAGCAGGCAGTTTTTATAGAAGTAAAAGCAAGGCAAGGTGAGGTATTGTCTGCCTGCACCCCTGAGCTCCACACCCGGATGAATGTGGCCGGCTATATTGATGTGGCCCTCTGGTATCTCCTTCATTGGCGCGTGGGTATAGGCTATGCCATGCTCGATCAGTGTATCCTCTACCAGCACCATATTCAGCTCCGCATAGTGGTGGTGCTTCAGTATATCGTGATTGCCCAGCACGAGCACAAATTTGACTTCAGGAAAGGCTTTGATCGTAGCTGCAAACAGATCCCACTCACTATTGTGCTCACTATGAAACAGGTCTCCTAGTATATACACCTGCTGCGGCTGCATCCGGTGTATGAGCAACCGTAGTTGCGCGTAGTCTTTCATCGCGCTATCCATAGGCAGGTGTATACCGGCCTTGCGGAAATGAGTTGCTTTGCCCAGGTGCAGGTCAGATAGGATCAGCGTGTGGTCATGCTCGCGGTACAGAGCTTTCTCACAGAGTAGCGTAAATGTAATGTCATTTAAAGTAAGCTGCATCGAGAGGTCAAAGATAATGATAGGACGAAATTGTACTTGTATTAAGCCCCAAAGGGGCGACACGCCTCTAGCTTACGGCATCGCCGTAAGGCTAGAGGTCAGTATTCGATCTGGCACTTCGTGCAATAATACGTCCTCCGCTTAGATTTCCCGGTGTCCTTTACCTTAAAGGCTACATTACAGCGCGGGCATACCTTCTGCTCGTAGGCTTGCCAGTTCCTGCTCAGCACACCATCCTTCTTCCACCGCAGGAAGTCAAACGCATACTTGTGCGTCTCCCGGATCATCTCGCGTAGCTTAGCGTCAGGTATCTTAGCCATCACCGCTTCGGGGTGCAGCATCACCCGCCACAGCACTTCATTCTTGATGATATTGCCCGAGCCCGAGAAGATATGCTGGTCCATCAGTGCATCGCAGGCCAGCATCTTGGGCTTCCCACGCAGCATGCTGTAGACTTTCTTTGCATTCCACTCGTCAGACATGATGTCGACGGCCCAGTCGTAGCTGCCATGCACATCGCCCTCTACGATCTTCACCGTAGATACATAGAAATTGACCTCACCATCCGCAAAGCGCAGGTGCAGGCTGGCATTGACCTTTTTGCGGTCATCTATCATGTAGCTGCCAAACAAACCCATGTGCACCCGCACAGTAAAGCCTTTGAAGATAAAGAGCAACTGCTTGCCCCAGCTTCGGATGTCGGTGACCTTTTGTCCCTCTATGCGCGACATGTCTATGCCCTTCGCATAGCCGTCAGCCTCCAGGATCTTCTTACCCTTAAAGTGAGCTACTTTCTCCCTCAGTATATATAGCGATGGTCCTTCCGGCATAGTTGTTTTTTTATTCAGTCATCAATACTATCTGCGGCCCATCAGCGTGCGGCCTGCAGGTGGCGCCTTTGGTGGTGCCTCTATCTGCGCTTTCATCTTCATGATCTTTGCCTCTACATCTTCCGTGCTAAACTTCTCACGGAAGCGCTCTGTCATGATCGGAAAGGCAAACGGCGTCGCCTTCTCGGGATACTTCAGGATGATGAACTGCTGGCTGATGCGCTCAAAAGCCTCTCGCAGACGCGTGATCTCCAGCTCAAAGTCAAACACCTCATCATAAGCCTGACGCAGCAATAGATTTTCCCGCTCATGATCCTCAAAGACACGGAAGAAGAGCATGGCACTTGCCTGCAGGTGCTTGGTCTTGACCTGCCTGCCCGGATAGCCGGAGAAGGTCAGCCCTGCTATGCCCGCTATATCGCGAAAGCGCCGCAACGCCATCTCTGTTACATTCATGCTCTTCAGCACATCCTGTGTCAGGTGCTCCGGTGAGAAGAGGTTCTCCTGTAGCAGCTCCTCTATCGGTATGTTCTGATCGCTCAGCAGCTCAAAGCCATAGTCATTCATAGAGATGGAGCAGGTAAAAGGCTTTTTCTGCGCCATACGGTTGGCCAGGATATTGGCCATACCCTCATGCACAAACTTGCCCTCAAAAGGATAGACAAATACATGCCAGCCCTCGCGCGTTTTAAACTTCTCTATCAGCAGTTCATTGGCTGATGGCAGGTGAGA
This sequence comes from Bacteroidota bacterium, assembly GCA_018267355.1. Classification (GTDB taxonomy): domain Bacteria; phylum Bacteroidota; class Bacteroidia; order Chitinophagales; family LD1; genus UBA1941. Next base: position 530 of record JAFDYP010000442.1, on the reverse strand, counting down.
GCGCTTGCTCTGCTCTACGAAGAGCGGCACGAGCATCTTCATTTCAGGATTGCCTATGCGGTCCTGGGTGTACTCATCCAGCTCGTGTCGGATGGTCTCAGAGAGCTGTGCTGACATAGGCAGGCGACCACCCATCCAGGAGGGCACTACACCACGCTTCTTAGCATTGCGCACCAGCGCCTCCAGTCCATTCACAGATACCAGCTCCAGATTACGCCCGGCAAAGACAAAGACATCGCCCTTCTTCAGCCGGGAGATGAACCATTCCTCTACAGAGCCGATGCTCTTGCCACCTATGTACTTTATGCGCATCATCACATAGCTCACGATGGTGCCCATGCTCAGCCGGTGCCGCAGGGCTACGGCTTTGCTGGTCACTTTATAGATGCCATTCTCCACTACTACTTTGTGAAACTCATCATAGGCAGTTAGTGACTGCCCGCCTATGGTGATAAAGTTCAGGCACCAGTTAAACTCCTCGCGGCTCACAGAGTTGAAGCAGTGCGTGGTCTTGATCTCATTGTATATCT
>JAFDYP010000441.1 GCA_018267355.1 Bacteroidota bacterium | reverse complement strand
TCTCTATCAATAAATATCTTTTAGCTATTTTACCTGAAGGATTTATCGAGCTGGGTACTATGCGCAAAGAAGACTATATAAGGCATTACCTGACCTGGTTTGTCAAGCATCAGAATATTATCACTATTCAGAATTAAGTTATACAGTTAAATCAATCAGACCCATGGTCTTCCACATAGCCGATCCTAAAGAATATAGCGCTGCTGCTGAGAGTGGGGACGGAGTGTACCAGCCTTCGTCTTTTGAGAAAGAGGGCTTCATACACTGCTCGGATGCAGACCAGGTGGCCAGTACGCTGCACAGGCACTTTGGCTCGGCAGACAGGCTGCTGCTGGTGGCGATAGATAGTGCTGCGGAGAAGAAATATCTGCGCTACGAGGACCTGTATAAACGAGGGCAGGAGTTTCCGCATCTGTACAGGCCGCTGCCGCTGAGTAGTGTGCTGGGTACGCATGTGCTGGAGCGTAAGGGTGGGATGTTTCGGATCCCTTTTGAATGGATGCGGAGCTTTGGGTGAATTGATAATGGACCATTGATAATTGATAACACCATTCGGGCCGTTACTTCTTCCATTTAGCCCTTTCATATTGCTTTGGCCATGTGATATCTGCGCTGAGCTCGTGGGCGGCGCGGAGGGGGAAGTGTGGGTCGCGCAGCATTTCCCTGGCCATGAAGACGAGGTCGGCGCGGCCATCTGCTATGATACTTTCCGCCTCTGCTGAGGTGGTGATGAGACCTACCGCTCCGGTCATGATACCTGCTTCTTTTTTAATGTGTTCTGCCAGAGGGGTCTGATACATTGGCACGATGGGGATCTTGACACCGGGTACATTGCCGCCACTAGAGCAGTCTATGAGGTCCACCCCGCGCGGACCTACGATCTTGGCGAGGGCTACAGAGTCAGCTTCACTCCAGCCACCTTCTTTCCACTCAGTGGCGGAGATGCGTAGGAAGAGTGGCAGCTCAGTGGGCCATACCTGCCTGATGGCGTCTATGATCTCCAGGAGGAACTGCGTCCTATTCTCAAAAGAGCCGCCGTACTCATCCCTGCGATGATTACTGAAAGGAGACAGGAACTCTGTGATGAGATAGCCATGTGCGCCGTGTATCTCTAAGATGCGGAAACCCGCCGCCAGCGCCCTTCGCGCAGCATCCTGAAAGTCCTGCACGATTCCCTTTATCTGTGCGATGGTCAGCTCGGAGGGTATGAGATTGCCTTCTCTGAAAGGAACGGCACTCGGTGCTACAGGTGTCCAACCGCCGTCTTCTTTTGTCACCGGTTTATCTCCGAGCCAGGGAGCGGATGTACTGGCCTTGCGGCCTGCATGGGCGAGCTGAATGCCCGGTATAGCGCCATGCTCTGCGAGAAAGGATGTGATGCGCTGCAGCGGAGCGATCTGGTCATCAGTCCAGAGGCCGAGATCCTGTGGAGAGATGCGCCCCTCGGGATTCACAGCAGTAGCCTCAGTGAAAACAACAGCTGCACCACCTACCGCGAAAGCTGCCAGATGGGCAAAGTGCCAGTCGCCGGCGTAGCCGTCTGTAGCAGAGTACTGGCACATGGGAGAAACAACGAGGCGATGGCGCAGTGTGAGTGAGCGGATCTGTAATGGCGTGAAGAGCTGAGACATGGACGATCTGATTTAGGTGGGCAAAAATAGGACTTATTGATAGAGAATAATGAATATAGAATAGTGGCTGAAAGAAGCAGATGTGGAAATGAGCGAATTGTTCACTATTCATTATTCTCTATTCCTTGTCATTCGCTAGATTAGCCTCATGAATACACTATATACTGTAGACCAGGCGCTGAAGCTGAAAGAATATAAGTTTGCGCACCTGCTGGTGGAGCAGACGGGCAATGTACTGACGCTCACCCTAGACCGAGCGGATAAGAAGAATGCACTGAACCCGGTCCTCTTTCGCGAGCTGGCATATGCGCTATACTATGCACATCATAGCAAGTCTGTGTGGGTGGTGGTGATCGCCGCCAAAGGGGATGTCTTCTGCGCGGGTGCCGACCTCAAGGCCTTTGCCGGGCAGACGGAGGCTACGGTCTCTACGGTACCTGAGCCTAATGGCGAAGTGGTGATAGGAGATGTATTCAGCGGCCTGGCAAAGCCATGTATCGCACGGGTACATGCGCCGGTGTTTGCGGGGGGCTTCCTCATCATCTGCGGCTGCACACACGTGGTGGCGGCAGATACCGCTACTTTCTCTCTGCCTGAGGTCAAGAGGGGATTGTTCCCGTTTCAGGTGATGTATAGCATGCTGCAGATCATGCCACCGCGACAGGTGTTGGATTTCTGCATGCGCGCCCGCACCGTAAATGCCACCGAGGCTGAGCGCATAGGCCTGGTGAGTAAAGCTGTACCGGGAGACCAACTAGATACCGAAGTACAGGCGCTGGTAGATGACCTGCTGCAATACTCTCCGTCTGGTATCAGCCTCGGGCTGCAAGCTTATAATGATCTGCAATCGATAGCCGGCAAGGAAGCGCAATCTCACATGAAGCATATGCTGGGTCTGGCCCTGCAGACGGCAGATGCAGCGGAGGGGCTGCAGGCTTTCATAGAGAAGCGGAAGCCGGTGTGGAAAGGGGAATGACATTTATGATTTGTGATCGCTGATTTACAATGGGCCTGGCGGCAAAGTGATAATGCCCTAGGTACTCGTTTCTGTTATGACCTGACTTTTTTATCTTTAATGCCATAGACATTTTACATGAAGGTTACATCTATTTACCTCTCTATCGTTTTAGCTTTTATGCTCGCCATAGCGTCATGCAGCAAGTCTGCCTACCACGAGCCGGTATATGCCCAGGCCGATGTGCCGGTGGTGAATGCGGGCAGCTGGTGGCGCTACCTGGTGCGTGACTCGATACGCAATCATACAGACACCCTCACGCTGAGCGTAGCCTCTGTGACGACTGCCGGCACAGGCTACACCGCATACTGCTACGTAGTAGATACGGGCCTGGCCATAGATTCGGGTACGCTGACGGTGTCCGATGTGCAGTTAGCTTTTACCTCGGCTGCAGGCAAGCTGGGCAACTTTGATATCAGGCTGCCATTCAGCGCGGGTGATAGCTGGACTACGACAGATAGTGATGCTATCTCAGTACTGCCGTATCAGCTCAATGTAGATGTACAGCACCAGAACTACTGGGTGTGGGATATCTCCCGTACGCGCCTGCAATATGACGACACGATCCGCCAGCACCTTCAGGTGTCGCGCAATGT
>JAFDYP010000440.1 GCA_018267355.1 Bacteroidota bacterium | reverse complement strand
CGGGCTATATCGCGACCCTCATAGACCTGCGTTTTAGCATTAAAGCAGTAGTAGACCAGCGCTGTCTTTTTCTCCACCCGTTCAAATGCCGCCGCAACTTCTTTGAGCATGGCAGCCTCATCATAGGCATCGAGTATCTCGCCAGTCACGCGGCTGCGCAATGCATGTGCGCCGCCACGTTTGGTCAGCACTTCCTTGCGAAAGGTGACATACTCTGAGGAGTCTACTACCATAAACCTCGTAGCAGTATGTGAGATCCAGCCGACTTTGGTTTCCGGGTGCAGGTAGTGGCCATCCTGCCGGAAGTAGTACACCATGTAGTATTTGCGCGCTCCGTAGCGCACTGAGGCAGACTGCAGCCAGGCGAAGTTTTGCGTAGTACCACCTATCAGGCCGCTGTCGGTGCGCTGTATCTCTTTATCACAGATCACATTGTCATTGGCTATGAGCTTATCTGTACTGCGGTTTTGCTTCCAGCCCGTGGCGTGGGTGAGCTGTTCAGACTTTTTTATGATGGTCACAGCGCCTTTGTCCTGCGCGTGGCAGGCGGTAGTGAGGAGCACGAGAGACAGTATGTAGTACAGTTTCTTCACGATAGCAATATGGTTTCGTATGAAAATAATGCATGCTGCCGAGGGCTGCAAGAGAATATAAAGGCGATGCTATAAAAAACTGATCCTGTTCAGGTTTTTTTATGGGTCACATCACAAAGCCCATCTTCTTCATCTCCTCCCAGAAGTTGGGATAAGATTTAGCCACCACGTCTGCATCTTCTATGGTGATAGTGCCGAGCAGCGCCAGCGGTGCAAAGGCCATAGCCATGCGGTGATCATTGTACGTGCGGATGGTCTGGTGCGACATAGCAAAGGTACCATCCAGCACAAAGACGCCCGGACTATCCTCCAGCAGCCGCACGTTAAATTTCTGCAGCTCACTCTGCAGGGCGGCTATGCGGTCGGTCTCCTTGATCCGCAGCGAGTCCATACCGGTGAAGGTAGCCTTGATATTTTTGGCTGCACAGATCACGATGATGGTCTGCGCCAGGTCGGGATAGTTGGTAAAGTCAAAAGCCGCGCTGGTGGCCGCCTCGGTACAGTTCAGCGTCACACCGCTGCCTGTCTGCATGGTATTGACACCTATCAGGGCACCCCACTCCGCCATCTTTTTATCTCCCTGCGCGGCACCGAGCGTGAGGCCTCGCAGGTTCAGCTCGCAGGAGTCAGCGAGAGCAGCCACCCCATACCAGTAGCTCGCCGCAGACCAGTCCATAGAGGCTATCATCGTGACAGGGGCAAAGCGCTGCCTGCCTATGCGGATGCACTGGCTGCCCTCTATATAGGAGATACCGGCCTTGAGCAGTACATCCAGCGTCAGGTGTATATATGGCTGGGATACCAGCGGCGTGGTGAAGTATATCGTGAGTCCGTGAGGCAGCACAGGCGCTATCATGAGCAGCGCCGTGATATACTGGCTGCTCACATTGCCGGCTATGTGTACTTCGCGTTTGGTCTGGGTGAGCGGCACCGGTATGATCTCCAGCGGCGGGTAGCCTTCCTGTCCCTTGTACTCTACTTTAAATCCTATCTCGCGCAGGGCATCTACCAGTATGCCGATAGGCCGCTCATGCATGCGGTCTGAGCCGGATATGATCTTGTACTGGCTAGTGGCGCAGTAGTACGCCGTGAGAAACCGCATGGCAGTGCCGGCATCGCCTATATTGATATTAAGCTCCTTTGAGGCGAGGCCTTCCTTCATCTTGATCGTATCGAGCGAGTCAGACAGGTTGTCAGCATGGAGTTCACCGCCGGAGAGCGCCTGCAGTATCAGCAGCCTGTTGCTTTCACTTTTGGAGGTCGGTAGTTTGATCTCGCCGCGTAGCTTGCGGCGCGTGTGACTGATGGTCAGGTTAGGCATTCGTACGCACGTTTATTTATGATATACCATTATTGTACCAAATGCAGGCCTCGCGCACCTGCTCCTCTCCCACTGCTACATCCACAGCATAGCTGCCTATACCGGTGATCAGTGCCATACGGCGTGTAGCGCCCGCATTTTTCTTGTCTTGCGCGGAGAGGGCGATGATAGCACTTATTTCCTCTGTGCTGAGCACCGGCAGGTCAAAATACCTGCGCAGCACTGTGAGCACACGGCCGGCATCCTCTTCAGGCAGCATATCCAGATGCTGTGCGATCAGGGCCTCTACAGCCATCCCTATGGCTATAGCCTCGCCGTGCAGCAGTGGCGCATCAGTGCTGAGGCGGTGGCTCTCCAGTGCATGGCCTATCGTGTGGCCATAGTTTAGCGCCTTGCGTATGTTTTGCTCGTCAGGATCTGCCTGGGTAAAATGTGATTTGATCCGCACCGCCTTTTCGATCAGTGCGAGATCATAGGTGAGCTTTTCACTCTGCTCCACTGCGTGGAAAGCCGCCTCATCAGCTATCAGGTAGTGCTTGATCACCTCTGCCATACCGGAGCGTAGCTGCCGCCCGTCCAGTGTAGTGAGAAAGGCAGGGCATATCAGCACTGCTGCCGCCTCGCGGAAAAGGCCGATCTGATTTTTATAATTATCAAAGTCCACACCTGTTTTGCCGCCTACGCTGGCATCTACCATGGCGAGTAGTGTAGTAGGTACGTGCACGAAGTCTATCCCGCGCTTGTAGCAGGACGCTGCAAAGCCACCCATATCACAGATCACACCCCCGCCCAGGTTGATGAGCAGCGCGCGGCGGTCGGCATTCCTATGCGTGAGCGCAAACCAGATGGTGTCGCAGCTCTGCAGAGTCTTGTGTGCCTCTCCGCTCCTGACCCTGATCACAAATGCATTGGTCAGTGCCTCATGCACCAGCGGCAGGCAGTGTGTCTCTGTGTTTTCATCGCATAGGATGAAAGCAGCGCTATAGCCGGTACTCAGCTTTGCGAGCTGCTCCTTTAGTGTGGCGATGTCCTGATGGAATGAGATGTTTGACATAATAAAGATTTACTGCAGAGGCGCGGAGACGCAGAGATAATCTATTTCACATACACCGTCTTCACATTCACAAATTCATGCAGGCCAAACTCAGATAGCTCCCTGCCAAAGCCGCTACGCTTGACCCCACCGAAAGGCAGCCGCGCATCTGATTTTACGATATCATTGATGAAAACGTTTCCTGCCTCCAGCTCGGGTATGAGTTGCTCCGCGGCACCGGCGTCGGCAGTCCATACAGATGCACCGAGGCCATATTGCGATAGGTTGGCCAGTCTGACCGCATGAGCGGTATCAGTAGCGTGTACCAGCGTCCACACCGGGCCAAATATCTCCTCCTCAAAGGCCACCATGCCCGGCTGTACACCCTCCAGCACCACAGGCGCTACGAAGTTGGCATTGCCTGTCTCGGTCGTGTCATGCAGATGTGGCCTGGCGCCCTCTGCAATGGTGTCTGCTATCTGCCTGCGTACTTTGTCTGCCAGGTCGGGGCGCGCCAGCGGTCCTATCTGAGTGTCTTCATCCATGGGGTTGCCCACTTTGAGCGCCATCACTGCAGCTACCAGCTTTTCGCTAAAGGCCTCATACGCGCTGCCCACTGCTATGAAGCGCTTGGCGGCATTGCAGCTCTGGCCCGAGTTGATAGCGCGCGACTTGATCGCGCCGGCCACGGCCAGGTCCATATCAGCATCCGGCAAGATGATAAAAGGGTCATTGCCGCCCAGTTCTATCACGGCCTTCTTGATATGCTGACCGGCCAGTGATGCTATGATACTGCCGGTAGCATCACTACCTGTGAAGCTTACCCCTCGTACATCAGGATGTGCTATTACTTTGGCCGCGTCCTCATTGCTCAGGTAGTACTTCAGCAGGGTGCCGTGCGGCATGCCTGCCTCGGCAAATGCCTGCTCTATCGCCTCTGCACAGCCTGACACCGAGGGCGCATGCTTCAGGATCGTGACATTGCCGGCCATGAGCGAGGGCACCGCAAAGCGGAACACCTGCCAGAAGGGAAAATTCCACGGCATGATGGAAAAAATAATGCCCAGCGGCTCAAAGGCGATATAGCTCCTGGAGGCATTGGTCACGACCGGCTCCGGTGCCAGCATACGCGCTGCCCCGTCTATGTAGTAGTCAAATGCTGTCAGTACTTTATTGATCTCGTAGAGCGACTCTTTGTAGGGTTTGCCCATCTCCTGAGTGATGAGGAGGGCGTAGCGCTCTTTATTGCGCTCCAGCACATCAGCCAGGCGGCGCATATGCGCACCGCGCTCAGCTATGGTCAGGCGGCGCCATTTGTCAAAAGCATCACGGGAGATCGCAAGGTCGGGGAAACTATCAAGTGCAAAATCGCGGATGACCCTGCCTGTATACGGGTCCATGCTCTGGTACTTCATACCTCAAAAATACCTAATCCCAAGCTTTCTGCCCAATGTACGACCTATAGGCCCAAACAGACGTATGACTAAAATCACGCGACCAAACGGATATTGATTTTCAATAAACAATCAATTAACAATGCAACGTATGTCGGGATTTTAAGGTCAAATAAATGTTCAGATATAACTAAGTATTTGTTAGATTTGAACGTAACCCTTTTCACATCAATAATCATCCGGTAAGATGAAGAAACTTTTACTGCTACTCTCAGTTGTCCTTTGCTTTTCCTTTTTCAGCCGACTATACGCCAGCCACGTGATGGGCGCCGACCTGACATTTACCTGTCTGGGGCCCAATCAGTACCGCGTGACCCTGACGGGCTATCGCGACTGTACGGGTATAGACATGTCAGGGCCGCAGACCATCAGTGTACACTCTGCACAGTGCGGGGTGACCACCTCGCTCACCCTGCAGCAGGTAGGGCCACCGGTAGACATCACTCCTATCTGCTACAGCCAGACGTCTGCCTGCCATGGCGGATCAGGGATAGGTGTCGAGAAGTACACATTTACCGGTATCCTGACCCTGCCCGCCGGCTGCGGCAATGACTGGGTGCTGAGCTGGAATATGTGCTGCCGCAATGCCGCCATCACCACGCTGAGCAATCCCAGTAGTGAGAATTTCTACATCGAGGCGCACCTGGATAATACCACCACAACCTGCGACAACTCTCCTGTCTTCTCCAATGATCCTGTAGCTGTATACTGCAATAACTATCCGCAGTTCTTCAATCACGGTGCCACAGATGCCGATGGCGACTCCCTCTACTTCTACCTGATGAACTCGCTCAACAATCCCGGCAGCACCGTGAGCTACTCCGGCGGCCATAGTGGTACCAACCCGATGACCACCTCATCTGGTACCATTATCAATAGCGCAACGGGACAGCTCTCCTTTACCCCGAGCCAGACCCAGATAGCAGTACTGAAAGTAGGTGTAGATGAATTTCGCAACGGCGTGCTGATAGGCCACATAGAGCGCGATATGCAGATCATCGTGACCAACTGTAATAACAGTCCGCCTGTAGCAGGAGGTATCAATGGTGCACCGTCTACCAACCCTGCCTCCTTTGTCTACAACACCACTGCCTGTTCTAACTTCTGCTTTACCGTGCAGACCTCTGACCCCAATGCGGCAGACAGTACGTACTGGCGCTTCCTGGCCAATGACCTGCCGGGTGCTACCTGCACCTCGTCAGGCGGCCTGCACCCTACCCTCACTATCTGCTGGGCACCTACGCAGGCAGATGTGGGTACACATAGCTTTGTGATCGCGCTACATGACAATGCCTGCCCGTATAATGCCACTGCCTCACAAGGCTTCACGGTGAATGTGGCCGCAGCCAGCAATCCTCCTGTGGATGCCGGCCGCGATACGACGCTCTGTCCGGGTCAGACGGTCACGCTGCATGCCAGCAGCACCGGCTCTGTGACCAGCTATGTATGGGGCGATGGCACCACTACCCATACAGGCCAAAACTGGAGTGTCAACCCAAGCGTAACCACCATCTACACGGTGACCGCCACCTATAGCAATGGCTGCCAGCTCACGGACCAGGTAGTGGTTTCCCGTGATGTACCGCCATCTATCAGTGCATTCCCGGTCACGAGCACCATCTGCTCCAGCTCAGACAGTATACAGATATCAGCCTTTGCCTCGGGCAATGTAACCTACTCCTGGACACCTACAGCAGGCCTCTCCTGCACCACCTGCGCCAATCCTAAAGCCTCTCCGCCCGCTACGACCAGCTATCAGGTGGTAGCCATAGACGCAGCAGGCTGCCCCGGCACACCTTTCACCGTCACGGTCAATCTCTCTCCGCCACCACCGGTGCAGAGCTGCTCCGTGATATATGCCACTACCAATGGTACGGGCGGTGGGTCGCAATCCAGCCCTGCCAGTCTGGCCACAGCGCTCAGTCTGGCGCAGTGTAATAATGCTGTGATCAAACTGGCACAAGGCACCTACAATATCGACAACCCTATCACCAATATCACAAGCTACACGACCATAGAAGGTGGCTGGGACCCTGTGACCTGGGTCAAATCCAGTACACCCGGCCTCACTGTGATACATCGCACCACAGCCAATATGGAGGGTGCCTCCAATAACAAGCGCCTCGTGGCCATCTACATGAATGGCAGCAGCTACTTCCGCTTTCAGGACCTGACCATCGAGACAGCCAATTGTCCGGCTACACCGGCTACAGATACATTCGGATCGAGCAACTATGTGGTCCACATGACCAATTGCTCTAACTATAAATTCGTACGCTGCCAGATCATACCGGGTGCAGCCTCTAATGGTACTCCGGGT
>JAFDYP010000043.1 GCA_018267355.1 Bacteroidota bacterium | reverse complement strand
GATATTTATTTAAATATATTCATATACGTTTACACCTGACCATCAGCCCCACCCACACCTCTCCTCATCGGAAAAACTTGCTCCGCACACATGCACTCCCACAGCGTCTAAGCCCTAAAACAGGCATTCCTCCGTGTCACCTCCGTGCCCTCTGTGTAGTGCACTCCCCCCCTCCTCATCGGAAAAACTTGCTCCGCAGCGCCGCCCTCTTTCGCCCCTCGTCCCCCGTCCTCCGTCCCTCGCCCCTCTCTACCCCTTCACCCGCGCCTCTATCTCCCCCCGCAGGCCCATCGTGTGGTCATAGCCCGCCCTATAGATCTCCTCTATCCTCCGCACGTCAAACATGCCAAAGCGCGTCATGGCCGCAGGCTGTATCTGTATGTGGCAGGTGGCGAGGCGCGCCTGTATGCCGGCGTCTATGGCCATGTGGTAGGCGCGGTCTATCAGTTGGTTCTTGCCGGAGACCTGGGTCAGGGTCGTGTCTATAGAGTTGCAGTGGCTGCCTATGAGCAGGTCGCACTCGGGGAGCAGGACCTCGGTGGGGAGGTTATTCAGTATGCCCCCGTCGTGGAGGTAGCGGCCGTCCACCACCTGCGTCCGGAAGATCACCGGCACGCAGGCCGTAGCCAGCAGGATAGGTGCCAGCGGGCCCGCGTGGTAGTACAGCAGCTCATGGCGCACGATGTCCGTAGCCGTGACATACAGCGGCACACCCAGCCCCTCGAAACTATTGTGCGGGATATGCGTCCTGATCGTCTTGGCAAAGCCATCCATATCCATCAGCCCCTCTCCCAGCAGCGACATATGAAACGGGTTGAAGAGGCCGATGCCCAGCTCGCCGGCTATCCTCATGATCTCCGCCGGGCTATACCCCTCCGCATAGAAGGCGCCCACCAGCGCACCCGCGCTGCTGCCGCTCAGTACCTGTGGCCGGATGCCTATCTCGTGCAGCGCCTGTATCACGCCCAGGTGCATAGCGCCCCGCGCGCCACCGCCGGAGAGTGTGAGTCCTATCTTCACTTTCGTGGTATTAAGTAGTTAGTAGTAAGTATTAAGACGGGTGCGAAGATAAGGGATTGAGTGAGGTGTCGACAGTCTACCGTCCACTGTCAACGAATAGACGTTATGATCAGCGCCTCGTGGACCGTCGACCGTCGACCGTTGACTTTGGTCTGTGATCCTCCTGTACTACTCCTTCACAAACCTGCCCGTCACGCGGCTATCGCCACTCGTGATGGTCACATGGTACACACCAGCGGCCACGCCACTGATATTTTCCGCAAAGGTATTGATGCCCGCTGTCAGCGTCATATCGTGGTCTATCACTGCCGCGCCCAGCGCATCTATGATGGTGATGTGCGCTGCGGCAGTAGCCGCACTGCTCAGGCGGATCATGATCATGCTCTGCGCCGGCACAGGATAGAGCGAGAGCGTGCTGAGGTTCTTCACGTCAGTGATGCCCGTAGCATAGGCTGCCACCTGCTGTATCGTGGTGTCAGAGCAGCTACCATTGCTCTCTATGAGTTGCACGGTGTAGGTGCCGGAGGTGGCGTAGGTGTGGGTAGGACTCTGATCGGTAGAGGTAGCGCCATCGCCAAAGCTCCACTGATAGGTCACACCCGTAGTAGTGACCGGCGTGAAACCCACAGACAGGCTGCCCGTCTGCGCGGCAAAGGAGGAACTGCCATTCAGCACCGTGACAGTCACCGGCACACGCGCACTGCGGCACGATGGCGCCTGCAGTTGCCAGTTGTAGAAGAAGTAATAGTACGCCGCACCCGCATCGGACCCCGTGATCACCACGGCGCTATCTGCCGAGTAGTACGGATACGTAGCGCCACTCTGGTTGCGGTAGAGATTGACACCACCGGTAGCGTTGAGCATGAGGTTATTCATCACAGGCAGGTTCCAGTTTAGCGTCACGGTGCTGTGGCCCGCAGCCACATAGATCACCGCGCTGTCCAGCACATCGCCATAGCTATCGAGCAGCTGTATGGTACGGTCGCCCGCGCCCTGTGCATACACCTCTACAGATACGAGCGTCTGTGGCTTCCTGCAGTCAAATACCTCGGAGTGGCCGTTGGGACTGGCGAAGTTGCCCCCTGTGCCAAAGCTATTGGTAGCGGGGCCTGCGTTTTGCGTAGCGCCGGGGATGGCCGCCTCCAGGTACCAGGTAGTAGTACCCTGCATCTGCGGTGTGGTGTAGCTGGCACCCGTGGCGATAGGTGCGGTGGTCGTGGCATCGTCATACCAGCTGAGCTGCGCGCCGCCGGCAGCGGTAGCAGTGAGCGTCGTGGTGGCACCGTGGCAGACAGTAGCGCCATTTGCCGCAGGCGAGAGATCAGTCACGATGATATACGAGGTGCGGATCACAGAGTCTACCCCGCAGCTACCGGTAGCCACGAGCCGTACCGGGTAGGTGCCATAGGCCGCATAGCTGTGCACAGGGTCCTGATCGGTGCTCGTAGCGCCATCGCCAAAGCTCCACTGATAGGTGCTGGCATACTGGCTCGTATTGGTGAACTGTATCTGGGCCGGTGTACTACACGCATGCGCTACCGGCGCGTCAAAGTCTGCCGTGATGCCCGGCGCTACAGAGATCAGCACAGAGTAGCGCACCTGCACGCCGGCGCTATCGCCGGTCACGGTATAGTTGGTAGAGGTAGTGGGTGCAGCCATCGTCACGGCGCAGGTAGGGCAGCTCAGGCCCGTAGCAGGCGTCCAGGAGTACGAAGCGCTGGCAGGGCCTGTAGCTGTGAGCAGCGTAGAGTCTCCGTGGCACACCATAGCGCTCGCTGCCGATGCCAGTACGGTGAATGGCGGCGGAGGCTGTATGCCTATCAGCGCGCCTTCGTCGTTGCTAAAGTTGTAGCCTGACGGCGTGAGGCTATTGAGTGCAAAGTAGCCATTGTCCTGGCCGCTCCAGCCCCAGTTCATATGAAACAAACCGCTGGCGTCATAGCCATCACACACCCATGCGTGGCCGCCTGCGCTCAGGTCGTCGCCCTCATAGATGATCGGGCGGCCCGCGTC
>JAFDYP010000439.1 GCA_018267355.1 Bacteroidota bacterium | reverse complement strand
GGTCTGCAGATACGATGCCGCTCAGCATCTCAGAGTTGGTTAGGATATTCTCACCCAGCCGGTCCGATAGACGCGGCAGCGTGCCGGCCTCATACTTCATACGGAGCAGCAGGTCCATCGTGCCCAGCACACCTCCGCTCATCACGAGGCCACGGCTGCGATATATTTTCCTGCGTTTATTAAACCATGACGTGCTGCACTCCGTGTGGATCAGGTACTCGCCGTCTATGTGCTCTATCTTTGTGACCAGTGTCTCAGCGAGTATCTCCGCACCAAACATTTGCTCCGCAAACCAGAGGTAATTTTTATCCAGCGTATTTTTTGCGTTTTCGCGGCAGCCTACCATACAGGCCGCACACTCAGTGCAGCCTTTGCGCAGGGGGCCCAGGCCCTTGAAGTACGGATCTTTTTCTTCACCGGGCCGGCCCAGGTACACGCCTACATAGTCCACATGGCCGTATGTATCAGAGCGGCCCATATCAGCAGCCACCTCTTTCAGCACGCGGTCCTCTTCATATTCCCTGTTGTATTTGGCAGAGCCTAGCATAAACCTGGCCCGCTCATAGTAGGGCGCGAGCGTTGTTTTCCAGTCTTTGATATGAGACCATATCTTATTGGTATAAAAGCTCGGCTTGGGCATCATGTGCGTATTGGCATATACCAGGGAGCCGCCACCTACACCTACTCCGGAGAGGATAAAGACCTGCCGGAAGAAAGTTAGCTTTTGTATGCCGAAGCACTTGACCAGTGGCATCCAGAGGTATTTGGCTACATTCCAGTTGGTCCTCGCGTAGTCTTCGTTTCGCCAGCGTTTGCCCTTTTCTATCACGAGCACTTTGTAGCCCTTCTCCGAGAGGCGCATGGCCGAGACCGAGCCGCCAAAGCCGGAGCCGATCACGATATAGTCAAATGTGTCAGACATTTATTTGCTAGTTTTACTTGCGTCAAAATTGAACTGATGACAATTTCCCAAATCACAAAAGAAGTGCCTCAGCTCATCGGCTCTTTGCCTGGCGAAATAGCATAGGAGCTGATGCCGCTGCTGAAAGATATACAAAATAGCAGGGTAGGCGAAGCGGCCAGGGAAAAAGCCAAACCCATCTCTGCGGTTAACAGGCCATTGACAGATAAATTGGCTCAATAAATTATCTTTTCCAAATTTAGCACGCTGATAATCGTCTTCATAAGCGGTAATCAGGATATACAGATAAAAATGAATCCACCTCTCGATATAGCACCTTTCACCTCCTGGAGCGGAGGCAAGCAGCCACTGGTCATAGCCGGCCCATGTAGTGCAGAAACTGAAGACCAGGTACTGCAAACAGTAAAGCGCATGGTGGCTGCATCAGAGGGTATAAGCATGATACGCGCCGGTGTATGGAAACCGCGCACAAGACCTAACTCTTTTGAGGGGGTCGGTGCGATAGGACTGCCGTGGGTCAAGGCTGCGGGCAATGCCGTGGGCCTGCCTGTGACAGTAGAAGTGGCAAACTCCGGCCACGTAGAGCTGGCGCTGAAAAATGAAATAGACGTGCTATGGATAGGTGCACGTACTACAGTGTCTCCATTTATAGTACAGGAGATAGCGGATGCGCTGCGTGGCATAGACATACCGGTCATGATCAAAAATCCGGTCAATCCTGACCTGCAGCTGTGGCTAGGCGCCATAGAGCGCTTCACGCAGATCGGCATCACTAAGATCGCGGCGATACATAGGGGCTTCTCTACCTATGAGAAGTCTACCTACCGCAACCCACCCATGTGGGAGATACCTATAGAGCTACGGCGTAGATACCCGCAGATACCGATCATAGTAGACCCCTCTCATATGGGTGGCACACGCGACCTCATTTATCCCCTGTCGCAGCAGGCTATGGATATGGGTTTCGATGGCCTGATGATAGAGACTCATATCAATCCAGATAAAGCATGGAGCGATGCAAAGCAGCAAGTAACGCCTGAAGTACTCGGAGAGATACTGCGCGAGCTGGTAGTGCGCCAGCCGCACCTGGAGGATAATGAGTTTCACACCTTGCATGAGCTACGGGCCAAAGTGGACCGCATAGATGACTATATTATAGAGATGCTGGCCGAGCGCATGGGTATCAGTGAGCAGATAGGCCAGTTCAAAAAGGATCACGATCTGGCTATCCACCAGAGTGAGCGCTGGGCAGCTATCGTCAAGCGCGCCCTGGCCAACGGCAAGACGGGCGGGCTGACTGAGGATTTTATCCTCAAATTATTTCAGCAGATACATAACGAAAGCATCATACATCAAGGCAAGGTGATGGGGAAATAAAGTTATGCCTATTGCCCATCCCCGGGCGGCATAGAGTTTGAAGCCTTTTATGCGAAGACAAGTATTCGTAAACGCATAAAAGTGAAATCATGTCTAAGACTAAAAAGCAACAACCGCACGCCAAAAAGAGTGAAACTACTCCGGCGCACAAGTCAGCCAAGAGCAACCCTAAAGGAGATAAGAAGTATGCCTCGCTAGAGCCATATCCCGCCAGCGAGGATGTCTATAGCCAGGATGAAATAGACAGCAGCGTAGATCCCGATGATCCTACCCGCCGCAAAGCCCGCAACGAGGCACCTGATGCACCCAATGAAAAAGGCTTCCAAGACGATATGACCGGAGAGGATCTGGATATACCCGGCAACGGTGAAGATGAACACAGCCGTGCGAACGGTGATGAAGACGAGGAAAACAACTACTACAGCCTGGGCGGCTAAAAACTGCCTCCGCCGTGATTGAGGTAAAACAAAACGCTGAAGCAGGCGATCATAAAGCTGGATGAAAGCAAGGTCATGCGCGCCGAGTGCGCGAAATCGGCCTTGCTTTTATCTTTTAGAGTGATGATAAACCAGTAAAGAAAATAGCCCGTGACTGGCAGCAGGCAGATATTGAAGATCAGGAAATGATCCGATGTATAATAATTCGTAAAGTAGTACCAGCCTATGGCATTGCCTGACAGAAAGAACGTGGCAGTAAAGACAAAAGTGCCAATGATACCGAGCCTATAGCTAATAGTCATATCGCCGCGCGAGCTGTCCTCCTCGTGCTGATAGATCTGTGTCAGTGGATAAAAGCCGCCTATGAGTAAAGTAGCAATGGCCATGCACAAAAGGTGGGGAGTGGTAAACCAACCCATCGAGAAGTCATTTACGGCAGTCATATTGACCATCATGAACGTATAAGCTCCCTGAAAGATCACTACCACGAGCCAGGCCGTGATACCATGCTTCTTCAACCGAATGCCATGCCAGCTGTATGCTTTTGACATGGCAATATAAACAGCGATCAGGATCACCAGTCTCCATCCTACCAGCAGGCTTAGTGCCAGGCCTATACCATCCATCACCATACTGGCATAAAAGAGATTGCGGGTCGCTTTCGGTGGATTTTTGAGGCCACCTATACTGCCCTCATCCTGATCCATATAGCTATTGTAGGCATTGCTGCCGGGGTAGATGAATAGATGCAGGACGATGAATAAAATAATGGTAGGGTACCAATCAATACCTCCGGTCTGGCTCAGCGCAAATACATAGATAGGCAGCAGGAAAAAGGAGAAAGGTATGCGAAGCAAGATGATCGTGTCCCTATCGAAAATTCCTAAAAGGGAACTACCTCCATGTGAGTCAGTAGCCGTGTGTGCCATACGCGTGGGGAATGGTGTAATAATTGCGTCTCAAAAACCGGACCTCATTTCTTATAGTATATACCAGTAAAACCATCCATCTCATGTCCCGTCCAAATATTTATAGCATAGGTACAGCGCTGCCGCAGCATAAAATAGCCCAAGGCACGCACCTCGAGTTGCTACAGGCATCTCCTTTCATAGGCCGTAAGCAAAAGCTCCAGATCAGAAAGATTTACGGCAGGACTGGCATAGACTATCGCCACAGCGTGCTGGAGGAGTTTGGCCGACCTGAAAATGGGGAAAATATTCTCTTTTTCCCGTCAGATCAGGAGCGCATGACCCCAGTTTCGACGCGCATGAAGATTTTTGAAGAACAGGCGCCCGATCTTTGTATGAAAGCTGTGAATGATTGCCTCTCTCAGTTGGATGATTTTGACCTGGCGCGGATCAGCCATATCGTGACTTTCAGCTGCACAGGTATGTACGCCCCGGGCCTGGACATCCAGCTGGTAGAGCGCCTGGCGCTTAATAAGAATGTGGAACGGACTTGTGTAAACTTTATGGGGTGCTACGCTGCGATCAATGCCATCAAATCTGCCTACTATATCTCCAAGGCTGAGCCCGAAGCAGTAGTACTGATAGTAGGTATAGAGCTATGTACCCTGCACTACCAGAAAAACGAAACCGAAGACCAGATCGTAGCCAATGCACTATTCGCAGATGGCGCTGCGGCGGCGATCATATCATCTGCCCCGATAGCCAGGCCAGACGAAGCGCCCGTGCTGGCTCTGGATAGCTTTTATGCAGAATTTGCATCTGCAGGCAAAGAAGAAATGGCATGGCGCATAGGTGATCACGGCTTTGACCTGAAGCTAAGCTCCTATGTGCCGGACCTGATAGAGAAAAATATCAGGACCATCATGGAGAAAATATTTGAGCGAGCAGACCTCACGCAGGACGACATTAGTTTTTATGCACTACACCCGGGCGGTGTCAGCATACTAGAGGCCTGTGAAAAGGCGTTAGGTATAAGTAAGGAGCAGAACCGCCACTCGTATGATGTCCTCCGGCATCATGGCAATATGTCATCTGTCACTATACTCTTTGTCCTGAAGCAATATATGAAGGAGCTGAGGCGCAGCGATACAGGCCGCAAGATGCTGGCCTATGCGTTTGGCCCCGGCCTGACCATGGAGTCTATGATAGCAGAAGTATCGATCACCCACAAAAAAATAAAGTATGCCAAACCTCACCATCAGAGCGCATGACACAGAGCTAATGGACCTGCCTACAGCAGGCGAAATAGAAACGCGCCATGCACTGCGCGAAATAGATGCTATCAACCGCCTGCTGGGTGGGTATAGTGTCATATTTGATGCGCTGGAGAAGCTGCACTGGACTGACAAGACGATGACCATAGTAGACCTGGGCAGCGGCGGCGGTGATATGCTGCGGGCTATATCTGACTGGGCGCTGCATCACAAGAGGCACGTCAACCTTATAGGTATCGACTACAATCCCGTCATGACAAACTATGCCCGGGAGCAATCTGTGGTTTTTCCCAATATTCATTTCCGCACTATGAATGTGCTGGATGAAAGACTGATGGATGAGCGGGCAGATGTGATCATCAATTCTCTTTTTTGCCACCACTTCGATCAGGAGCAGCTCGTCACACTGGTGCAGCGCATGCACGCACTGGCGGCGCAGGCTGTGATCATCAATGACATTCACAGGCATTGGTTCGCATATTACTCTATCAAGGCCCTGACGTGGCTCTTCTCGCGAAACCCGCTGGTGCGCTATGATGCGGCCCTGTCGGTAGCGCGTTCGCTCACGCGCAAAGAATGGCAGGCTGTACTCAAAGCCGCAGGTATAGAAAACTATACCCTCCGCTGGATGTGGGCTTTCCGCTGGCAGATCATCATCAGAAAATAATATGGCTACCGCGCGCCCGGAGAGAGATGTGATCATCATAGGCGGTGGACTGGCGGGCCTGACGGCAGCCATTATGCTATCGCGTGCAGGGCTGGATGTGTTGGTTCTGGAGAAGGGAAGCTACCCTTCTCACAAAGTTTGCGGCGAATATATCAGCAATGAAATATTGCCATTCCTGAAATCCATAGGTCTTGACCCCTTCCGGCTGGGTGCGAGTAGTATATCGCAACTGCGCATATCTACACCATCCGGCAAGAACATTCATACGCCACTGGATCTGGGAGCCTTTGGCCTCAGCAGGTATGTGCTGGATCAGGCGATGTGTTATATCGCTATAAACAGCGGCGCAGCGGTGCTCACAAAAAGGAAGGTGACAGATGTTTCTTTTCAGAACGATCATTTTGCCGTGAGGGCCAATACTGAAGAATCTTTTACTGCCCCACTGGTGATAGGTAGCTATGGTAAAAGGGATACACTGGATAAACAGCTGAATAGAGATTTCATACAGGAAAGGACAGGATATATCGGGGTGAAATACCACATCAGGACTGACTACCCACCGGATGAAATAGGACTGGATAATTTTGAAGGAGGATACTGTGGTATATCGCGCGTAGAAGACGGAAAGTATAACCTCTGCTATCTCTATCGCCGCCCGCGAAATGCTGTCTACAAGACCATACCGGATATACAGGAACACATCATGTATCGCAATCCTGTGATCAGGCGTATTTTCAAAAACTCTGATTTTCTCTTTCCCAAACCGGAGGTAATCAATGATTTTTCTTTTGCGGCAAAGAAGGCAGTAGAAGACCACATACTGATGTGTGGGGACGCAGCCGGGCTCATCACACCGCTATGTGGCAATGGCATGTCTATGGCCATACACGGGGCTAAGCTCCTCAGTGAACTCATCCTCGCAACTGATGTACGCACCATCACTCCTTTGAAGCGTAAGGGACTGGAGGCCGAATATACCAGGCGCTGGCAAAAGCATTTTGGCAGCAGATTATTCTGGGGCAGGACCATTCAGGGACTATTTGGTAATGAAACGGTCTCTGAGATCGCTATCCGGGCGCTCCACGCTATACCACCGGTAGAGCGGGCCCTGATAGCGGCTACCCACGGAGATCCGATCGCTATCTGATCAGACCGGGAAATAGAGGTAGAAAGTGGCCCCCTCGCCGGGTACCCCCCGCGCAGAGATGAAGCCGTTATGTGTTTCCATGATCTTTTTGCAGAGGGCAAGACCGACGCCCGTACCACCGAATGCATCATGTGCATGGAGGCGATTGAATACCTTAAAGATGGATTGGCTGTATTTATCTTCAAAGCCAATCCCGTTGTCAGATATAGATACGAGATGATATAGTTTCAACGGCAGGTGCTCTATAGGCGTGTACTCCTTCATGCCTTGATACCGGATGGCGATGTGTGGTGTGATACCTTCCCGTGTAAACTTCATTGAGTTGCGAATGAGATTGCTGAAAAGCTGTGCAAGCAGGAAAGAGACACCCTGTACCTCCGGCAGCTCATCATAGTCTATCATGGCTCTGTGAATGGCTATCTCATCGTCCAGGTCATAGATCACACTTTGCAATATTTTATCCAGTGATACAGCGGTCAGCCTTTCTTCACTATTGCGCACACGCGAATAGGTCAGCACATCATTGATCAGCGTTTGCATACGGCCGGCAGATCCCTGTATCTTCTGGAGGCTCGCCTGTATGCTATCAGGTAGCTCCAGTGCCTCTGCATCCAGGATACGAGAGGCAAAGACCTGTATCTTTCTCAGTGGTTCTTTGAGGTCATGGGTGCTTATCCAGTTGAGGTTTTCCAGCTCCTGATAGGCCTCTGTCAGCCGCACACTGAGCAGCCTGTATTTGGTCTCCTCCTCGCGCAGGAAAAGCGTATTGATAAACTTCTGGAGTGAATGCGCGTAGTTGGCTGCAGCATTTAGCTCAGGCTTTTCCCATTCTATACTGCGGCACTTGACTATCTGTTTCCAGGCCTGAAAGGATCTGCGTGGTGAAAGCTGATCTCTGTCTTTCTCTATGGCTTTATTGGGATCGCCGGCCCAGTTGACCTCGTGGATCGTCTCTGGCCGAAACCAGATAATGCAGTTTTGCTGCATTTTATCCAGGGCATGATAGATGATGCCTGCCGCCGTCTGACAGGCTTCTTCTGCATCCTGGTCCGCTTCATGCACCTGCGAGGTACTGAGATAGCCGTTCAATGCATGCCCTGCGGCCCATCCCGCCCGCCTTTGTATCTCGCTGTCACCGGGTGTGAGTCCTCCTCTGTAGATCACATCATCCAGTACTATGGATACGCCGCAGGAACGGCAGACGTCCCGGAGATCCAGCTCATTTGCGATCGTATGAAATGCGCTCCTGTCCAGGTCAAAGTTTTTTGCCAGTAAGTTGTCCAGCGACTGATTGACCAGTTTAGATGTCTCATATTCTTCTGCTATCTGACGCACACCTATCTGAGACGCCATGAAGTGCCCCTGCAGACGTGCTGCGATACGAGCATGGCTATTGATGGGCCGGGGGCCATGATAGTGATGACAGGCTATGAGCCCCCACAGGCGGCCCTCATGCATCAGTGAGATACTCGTAGAGGCGCTGACACCCATATTGTGCAGGTACTGCACGTGAATGGGCGAGACACTGCGTAGTATCGAGAACGTAAGATCAAGGTCCTTATTGCTTTTGCTGCCGCGCGTATAGATGGGCACGGGCGTATAATCTATGTCGCCTATCACACGGATCAGGTTTTTGCGGTACAGCTCGCGTGCCTGCGGCGGGATATCAGTATGCGGATAGTGCAGCCCAAGGAACGACTCGAGCTCCTCTATTTTGCTTTCAGCTATGACCTCACCATTATAGTCTTCGTCAAAGCGATAGACCATGACCCGGTCATAGCCTATGATACGACGGGTGCCATCAGCTACAGCCTGGCAGAGCATCTGCAGGCTCGTAGCCTGCTCCATATAGCCTACAAAGCTGCGCGTCTGCGTATAGAGGGCAGTGAGGTCGGGCAGGTCAGTAATTGCGCCTTCAAACTCCAGCACCCATACATCTCCCGACCTGTGAATGGTCGTTTCAAAATGCTTGCCTCCCAGTGTCAGGCGCAGCGGTGCCGTGAAGGTGCCTGTAAGTGCATCCAGGTATTTCTGCATGGCGGACAGTTGCTCTGTGCCTAGCATGGAGGCGATATCTTGGCCCAGTAGCTCATCATAGGGCATGCCGGTATGCTCGTTTACATTGCCACTGCAAAACTCTATCTGAAAAGTACCCGCATGCACCCCTATGAGAAACCCATGAGGCTGAATGGACCCGGGTATATGTATTGGCTCACTCTCGCAGTTCTCCAGATTGACCAGATCGCGATTGACTATATCCTTAATTTTCATACTTACTATTGGCCGCAAAGTAGCGGTCAATAGCTGCAAAGGCATGCACAGCACCCTTTATGATTTCGTCGCCATTGCCACTGCGCTCTGCGTAGTTGGTTAGGTTTGATAAAAAGTTTTTCCACTTCACACCTGTCTCTGAGCCATATCCGGCAAAAAAACTGGCTCCGCGATGTTCGTCGAGTTTCAGTTTTTCCTGTACATGCTTCAGTATGACCCTGCCACCTAGGGTAGAACCCTCTATAACATACATATATCCCAGCGCAAACGGTACATTGAATGCTTTCTCCTCAGGGTGAAAAAGAGCAGGCTGCTGCTCGGCCTGACTGCTGAGAGTCGTCAGGTCCGCGTGGATATGTTGCAATTTATACCGCTCATGTATGTCGGGCACGATGTCCTGTACCGCCGGGAAGATGACTTTCTCAGTGAATGCGACCACTTCCCCCATTAGTGTGAGGTAGCGCTTATATATGTTTTCGTCCAGAGCGGGTGACATGAGTGACGTGGAGACAGCGTTAGCCTCCAGAGCAGAATGCATAGGCGTAGTCTCAGTTCTCAGTTTTCGTAGGAAAACATCAGCAGAAGTACCCGGATGGTTTGAGTGAGTAGATGTCATTGTTTAGCAAGCTCTGAAGACAAAATTTTCTTTGGCAGGATCAAAGGTTTTCCAGTCTATACCCAGGCTATGTCGCAGTACATTTTTGATAGCCTTATAGCTGGTAGGTTTAGGTACATAGAGGTTGGCACCCAACTCGCGGGAACGGTTGATCGTTTTCTCATCATCCGAAGTAGAGAAAATCACTACCGGCACATTGCGCGTCTTTGAATTCTTTCTGATCTCAGTGAGTGCCTGATAGCCATTCATCAGTGGCATGTTGAGATCGAGGAAAATCACATCAGGGGCAGGTGGGGGACTTTGCAAGAGGTTCAGGAGTTGGCGGCCATCGCTGCGCATGTGCAGGTCATATGAACCACCGATCTCTTCTACGGCCTCTCTGAAAAGCTCCTGATCATCCAGATCATCATCGGCGTAAAAGATATGCTTGTTGTTATTCATGATCTAATTTACTCAGAATCATGCCAAAACGATTATGTTTTGGGCATTTAATCATTTTCTTTCGGTTAATGAAAAAAGGCATTTCCCAATGTGGGGAATTAATTGCTTTTAAAGCCAACAAAGTCGTTATCAGGGTGTTTCTTTAAGTTTTATAATTTGCAGCGATAAACAAAAAGACATGTCAGCTACTACAGATAAAAGGATCATAACAGCACCACGGGGTACTACTATCTCATGCAAAGGATGGGTGCAAGAAGCAGCGCTACGCATGCTATGCAATAACCTCGATCCGGAAGTAGCCGAGAGACCTGAGGACCTGATAGTATACGGTGGCATGGGTAAAGCTGCGCGCAACTGGGAGTCATTTGACAAGATCATCTCCTGCCTGCAAAACCTGGAAGAAGATGAAACGCTCATGGTGCAAAGTGGAAAGCCTGTCGGCATACTGCGCTCGCACAGGGATGCTCCACGTGTATTGATAGCCAACTCAAACCTGGTGGGCAAGTGGGCTACGTGGGAGCACTTCCGTGATCTGGAGAAGAAGGGACTGATCATGTACGGACAGATGACCGCAGGCTCGTGGATCTATATCGGTACGCAGGGCATCGTACAGGGCACATACGAAACCTATCTCTCACTTGCCGCGCAGCATTACAGCAACTCCCTGAAGGGTACGCTGAATGTGACAGCCGGGCTGGGCGGTATGGGTGGTGCTCAGCCTC
>JAFDYP010000438.1 GCA_018267355.1 Bacteroidota bacterium | reverse complement strand
CAATACAGACGTCAGCCCTGATAATATACCTACCGCTATCTCTGTGAATGCCTCTATCGGTATCTCCCGCAAGCGGCCCTATGCCATGGTCTCATTTGTCCCGCTGCGGCGAAACCCACTCAGCGGCCGGGTAGAAAAGCTGACAAAGTTTACCCTCAATCTCTCCGTGGCACCGGACCGCCAGCTCAAAAGGGCCCAGGCCTACGCATCAAACTCTGTCTTGAGCTCGGGCACCTGGTATAAGGTATCTGTAGCATCTACCGGGGTCTACAAGCTGGACTATGACTTCCTCAAGACAAAGTGCGGATTTGACCTGGCCAGCACCCCTGCGTCTTCGATAGCAGTATTTGGCAATGGTGGGGGCATGGTACCGGATCGCAATGCAGCCGCACGGCTCGACGACCTGCAGGAAAACCCTACGTACATAGCAGATAATAACGGCAATAACAAGATAGATCAGGGAGACTACATACTGTTTTATGCCCAGGGTCCCGATAGCTGGAGCTATGATACGGCTGCACAGCGTTTTGTCTACAGCAAAAACCTGTATTCGGACAACATTTTCTACTATGTGACACCGGACAAAGGAACCGGCAAGAGGATACCCGCAGTATCTGTGCCTGGCCCGGGCGTGCGGACCATCTACCAGTTTGACGACTATGCGGCACACCAGTCGGACAAGTACAACCTGCTCCACTCCGGCAAACTCTGGCTGGGCGATCGTATGAGTACTCTGAGCCCTACCGCTACCGTCAGCTTCAGCATGCCTAATGTGGTCAGCTCGGTACCGGTCAAGCTCTACTCATATGCAGCGGCCACCTCGGCTTATGCCTCCACTATCT
Organism: Bacteroidota bacterium; assembly: GCA_018267355.1. Classification (GTDB taxonomy): domain Bacteria; phylum Bacteroidota; class Bacteroidia; order Chitinophagales; family LD1; genus UBA1941. The sequence continues at coordinate 2,807 of JAFDYP010000438.1, read as the reverse complement.
ATGTATCTGTGAATGGCCAGAACCTCCTGGCACATAGCTGCACCGGCATAGGTAGTCCAGACTATCCTGATGCCTACCATACTGACAACGGGAATAACTTTACCTACCCCAAGACCGCGTCATTTACAGCGCCTTCTTCCAATTTTGACCTGACCTATACCTTCAGCAATCCTGATGCAAACGGCAATTCATTTGGCTATATCTACAATGTGACCATCAATGCCACGCGCAGCCTCAACTTTACGGGTACTTTTATGCCCTTTCGCAGCCTGGCCTCAGTAGGTGCGGGGCCTACTACGTTTTCCTTTGCCAGCACTACGCCGGGTATGCACGTGTGGGATGTGACAGACATCACCGCCATACAGGATATACAGGGCAGCGGATTCAATTTTACAGCCAATACGCCTACGCTTCGTGAGTTTGCAGCGGTAGATGTGAACGGCAGCTTCTCTACTCCTACTCCTGTAGGTAGCGTGGCCAATCAAAACCTGCACGCCATAGGCCAGCCGGCCATGCTGATCATCACTCCCGATGATCTGCTCAATGCCTCAAATGACCTCGCAGCCTGGCACAGCCAGACGGACCACCTGTCTGTCAAAGTAGTGACCCTGGCCCAGGTCTACAATGAATTTGGATCTGGCAGGCCTGATATCTCTGCTATACGCGACTTTGTGCGCATGGTGTATGACAAGGCCGGCACTGACTCTACCAAACTGCCACAATACCTCCTGCTGATGGGCGATGGCTCCTTTGACCCAAAGGACCGTACTCCGGATAATAACAATCAGTTTCCGACGTATCAGAGCCTGGAGTCCTATAATATCCTTGCCTCTTATGTCACAGATGACTACTTCGGCTGCCTGGATGACTCGGAGGGCGGCGATATGAATGACAGCAACCAGATGCTGGATATCTCTATAGGCCGCATACCTGCTGCAGATGAAGCGGAGGCCTCGGCTATGGTCAGTAAGATCAAACTCTACAAATCTACCTCTACCCTCGCCTCCTGGCGCAATGCCACGACCTTTGTAGGCGATGAGCCATGGGGAGGAGCTGTAGGGGTACCTTTTGAAGAGGAAGCCAATAAGCTCGGCGAGATCATCCGCATTAATTATCCCGCATTCAACGTAGATAAGATCATCTGCGATGCCTACCAGCGTGTATCTACGCCGGGGGGATTCAGGTATCCGGATGTGAATACAGCTATCCTCAACCGGATCAATACCGGCACGCTGGTGATCAGCTACACCGGCCATGGTGGTATCAATAACTGGGCAAACGCGCGTATCTTTAACGTAAGTGACATCCAGAACCTGCAGAATAAAGAGAAGCTCCCTCTTTTTGTCACCGCCACCTGCGACTTTAGCCGCTTTGATGATCCGGCCAATAAGACCGCCGGCGAGTACCTGATGACCAATGCCCAGGGGGGCGCCATAGGCATGGTCACTACAGTGCGCCCGGTATACCAGGACCCCAATAGCGCCCTGCAGGAGGCCATGTTCCCTTTCCTGTTTACCCTGTATCACAATCGCAGGCCTACCATAGGCGAGGCGATGACAGAGACCAAGAACATAGTGATCCACAACTACTCGTACTACACGACCAATACCCGCGAATTTGTGCTACTGGGAGATCCGGCCCTGACGCTCGACTATCCGCAGTACAATGTAGTGACGACAGCGGTAGACAATGTACCGGTGGGTCAGCCGCATGACACGCTGAAAGCGCTGAAATATGTGACCATATCCGGAGAAGTACGTGACGCAAACAATAACAGGCTGACATCATTCAATGGTTCTTGCTTCCCGCTCGTGTTTGACAAACTTACGACCTTCAAAACGCTCCAGAATGAGTCAGACTATCCCCTCAAGATCTACAATACATACAAGAACAGTATCTTCAAGGGCCAGTGCAGCGTGACCAATGGCTCATTCAGTTTCTCCTTTATCGTACCAAAGGATATCAACTACGCCGTGGGCGATGGCCGCATCAGCTACTATGCCTCCAATGGCAGCACCGATGCCAATGGCTACCAAAACGACATAGTGATAGGCGGCGCCGCAGATACCACCCTGAGCGACAAAGATGGCCCTAAGATCAAGCTCTACATGAATGATGAGAAGTTTGTCTATGGCGGTATCACAGACCCCAACCCCAAACTGCTGGCAGAACTCTGGGATACCAGCGGCATCAATACCACCGGCAATGGCCTGGGCCACGACCTGACCGCCGTACTGGATGCCGACACCAAAAACCCTGTGGTGCTGAATGACTACTACCAGTCTGCGCTGAATAACTTCCGCCGTGGTACCGTATCATATCCGTACTCTAGCCTGGCAGATGGTCCGCATACCCTGAAGGTAAAGGCATGGGATATCCTCAATAATTCTGCTGAGGACAATACCGAATTTATAGTAGAGGCATCTGCCAAACTGGCCCTGAAGCATGTCTATAACTACCCTAACCCATTTACTACCAAGACCGAGTTTATGTTTGAGCACAACAGGCCCGGTCAGGAGCTGAAGGTACAGGTGCAGATCTACTCTGTATCAGGCCACCTGGTCAAAACGATACAGGAAGACATCGTGGCCAGCGGCTACCGCGTAGATGACCTGCGCTGGGACGGCCTGGACGACTATGGCGATAAAATAGGCAAGGGCGTGTACATATACAAAATACATGTAAAGGATCAGCAGGGCAATACCGCAGACCAGTTTCAGAAGCTGGTGGTGCTGCGCTAGGATCGTAGCTACTACGTATAATACTGAGAAACAAGACATTTGTATCCTACAATAAAAGCAGGGTAT
>JAFDYP010000437.1 GCA_018267355.1 Bacteroidota bacterium | reverse complement strand
TGAACATAGTGACCGGCGTATGTACCTTATACTGCTCCCAGCGTATCCGCAGTGATGGCCGATCTTCATAAAACAGATAGCCGACCAATAGCACCAGCTGGATGCCATATACCATCACAAAGTAGAAGACGAGCCCATCGCGGTCCATCATGTGGATGTGATAAAGCGTAAATACCACGATCGAACCGAGCCTGACCAGTATATCATTGATCAGCACCGGTACTGAGGTGCGAAAGATGGAATAAGAATAGGCGGTGAGTACACTGATAAAGGAGGCAAAGAATATCAGCGGGAAAACATAGAAAAAGTAATCTGTAAAAAGCTTTGACTGGCCATAATAGACCATGATCTGCTCCCGGAATAGAAAGATCAGACCTGCTATCACTATATAGCCCAGCAGAGGGAATATAAGCATAAAGCCAAAAAAGCCGTGGTGCTGGCGCTCCCTGTCGCGGAAGTAGGGGAAATAACGTGTCACCGTAGCCGTCATGCCCAGCGGTGCAAAACTCGCTATCAGAACTGCAAAAGAATAAAGGATACGCGTGAGGCCGATCTCCTCTTTGGTCAAGAAGCGTGGCTGTATGATGATCAGGCTGACGGCACCTAGTAAAATACCTGTGTAGGTAATAATACTATTGCGGATACCCTGACGCTGAATAATGCCCAATTAGAAATGCTTTTCTCTATGCAAGTATAGCGGATAAAGTGCACACCATAAAAAAGGCGGACATTAGGATACTAGACACAGAGCAAGTTCACCAGCTCAGGCATATTGGCCTCATCCAGCTTCTCCAGCCTGCCACGGGTCTCTACAGTAAAGAATTTATAGTCAAATTGGCGGAGAAAATCCAACACCTCAAGCTGGCTATAGCCTGCTGCCCCAAAAGTATCTTTATTGAACTCCAGCATGATCTTCGGATGCTTTGTACGCAATGTATTGACAGCACCTTTCAGTACGTGCAGCTCGGCGCCCTCCACATCCAGCTTGATGAAATCGGGTGCCGGTAGCTCTCCTTGCTTGCTATCCAGTGTCTCCATGCGGATGGTCTGCAGCTTTACGCTCCGGTCATTAGTGGCATATAGCGTATGCAGGCCATCCTCAAAGGAGCCATTCTCATTGTACTCGGTAGCTGCATAGAGGTCTGCTTCTCCAGATTTGTCAGACAGCGCGATATCAAAAGCTTTAACCCGGTTCTCATAGCCATTCAGGGCGATATTCTCTTTCAAAATTTTGTAGGTATCCTTCATCGGCTCAAAGGAAAATACTCTGGCATCGGGCCCCAGCAGATGCGCAGAGAAGATAGACATCTCACCGATATTGGCCCCGATATCATAGACCACCATGCCTTTTTTGAGCTCGTGGCGCAGCAGGTAGAGAGCTGCCCACTCATGAGCTCCGCGCCAGTAGATGAGGGCAGCCATGCGGTGCGTGATATTTACTTTGAGCTTATAGCCATTTACAGATATGACCCTCCATCCTTTGTCTTCGCCTTGCTTAGAATAGTGGCGGGTAAAGGCTTTGTGCAAGGGCTTGGTCACAAAGTACATGCCCGGTACAAAGGCCAGACTGCGAGTGAGGTAAGAGAGGCTATTCGCTATAGTATCTATCATTGTATTTAGATTACGGAAGGTTCAAATTTAAAAAAACTAGCGTAGCATGCATTCACGTATTTAGGCATACAGCTCTCTGAGTTGGCTCTGGATAGTAGCATCGCTGAATTTGGCCTGGGTCTCAGCTGCTATCTGACTGCTGTCAAATTCGTCCCTGCGCCTGATCATCTCCAGCATGGCGGCGGCGGCGGCTTCAGCGGAGTCGCCATCCACCCAGATACCGGTCTTCTCATTTACAAACTCTGATGGACCTCCACAGCGCGTAGATACTACCGGCAGACCCGACATCATGGCCTCTGCCGCCGCTATATTGAATGTCTCAAAGTGACTCGTGAGGACAAAAAAACCGTGCTCCTCGTAGATCGGTACGAGTCCGGCATTAGCTACAAAGCCGCGAAAAAAGATCGTCCTATCCAGCAATCCTTTTTGCCGGCATACTGCCGCAAAGTGCTCCAGGTCATTGCCGCCGCCTACCAGCGTGAGCCGAAAGTCAGGATATGAGTGGACTATGATCTCAGCGGCTCCTATCAGGGCAGATATATTTTTTTGGAGTTCCAGTATATTGCCCACATAAAGCGCCTTCAGGCGTTTATCTTCTGTATAGCGGTAGGCTGTCGCAGGTACGTTCAGCGTATTGTAGACAGTCACCAGCTTGTCCCGCTGCACCAGCCCCTTGCTTATCATGACCTGCTTGAAATATTCGGACACCACAGATATTTTGCGCGCCTTGTGCAGGAGTGACTCCGAGATGTAGCGGGCTATGGCCGGGAGCTTTTGATACCTGCCATCCTCATCGGTATAGCCTGTCCAGTGCTCGGTGACCACCAGCGGTATACGCCGGAAAAGCAGCAGCAGCCAAACAAACATCCCTGCCGGAAATACAACATGCAGATGTATCAGATCAGGATATCCAAATCTACTCAGTACATAGTGAAAGGCATCCATCTGTGCGCGGATGTACTTGATCTGATTGAGCGCACGGGAGGTACTCTCTTTATAATAGAGGGTAAACTCGGTCATATTTTCATTCACTACAGTCTCGGTACTGTAGGCCCGATCACTATTTGTCACATACATTACTACC
>JAFDYP010000436.1 GCA_018267355.1 Bacteroidota bacterium | reverse complement strand
CTGCAGCAGTATATCTACCAAAACAATCGTATCAGATAGCGTCGTGGCAGATTTTGCAATGAGCGATACCATCACTTGCCAGGCCAATTCATCTCCTCTCAATCCATTAATATTTACGTCTACATCTACAGGCTATGTAGCCCACTATAAGTGGCTGCTGCCGGCAGCCCTGGGACCCAGCAATCCTACCCCTGGCGATGTACCATCTTTCTCTTGCCAGTTTGCCAATCAAGGGACGGGTAATGTATGCCTGGTAGCTATAGATAGGTATAATATCTGCCGCGATACCATCTGCAAATCAGTCACGGTCAGAAATCCTGTAGCTGATTATACTTTTTCAAATCTCCAGGATACAGCCAATCTATGCCCCCGGATCATTATCAATCCGTTTATGGATATGTCCACGAATAATATCTGTTCTTATTATTGGGATTTTGGCGATGGCAGCCATACCGATACGGCGCGCAATCCTTCTCACATCTACTATCGCCCGGGCAATTTTGTCATTACACACATAGTGCAGTCATGCCATGGCTGCTCAGATACCTCCAGGAGATATACTATCCATGCCAAGGGGCCTGTGGTACATATGACCTCTGAAAAGGCCGGTGGCTGTGGCTGCACCCCTGTGCGACTTTTCATTAGTTCTTATGATGCAGATTCAATCGTGATCCAATCTGATAATGGCACACCATCCTTTATCAATATGCCGATACCGCGGGGGACGCAGGCCAACCCCACGCTGGATACCGTGACCATCACCTACTGCAATATCAATGTGTACCGGCCGTATGTGCGATCGTGGCAGCTGCCTGATACGAGCTGTATGCAGCTATATACCCTGGAGGATCCTACAGGAGACTCCATACCCGTGGTCATAGATACACCTACAGTAAATTTTGCGGATACCTTCCAGGCTTGCGGTAGCAATACGGTATGCTTTACCAAGCTGACCACCTACAACTCCATATACTCCCACTCGGTGCAGCGGGCGTGGGATTTCGGTGATGGTACTCCGGCAGACTCTACCCCTAATCCATGTCACACCTATGCTGCACCGGGTGACTATAATGTGACGCTCTCCGTGCGGACCAATCTGGGCTGTACAGGCAGCCTGACCAGACACGTACATGTACAGGCACCACCCGTGGCGCGGCTGGTCATGGATGATACCATAGGCTGTGTACCGTTGCTACTGCACTTTACAGACTCCAGTACGGTAGATGATAGTACATCTATAGTCAGCGGACAATGGAATATAGGCTATAATAACACCGTCTATAATACCTATCAGGATACATCATATAACTATATTGTAGGAGGGAACTATATAGCCTCGCTCACCATCACTGACGGCTACGGCTGCTCTGATACAGACTATCAGAATATAGTGGTAAAACCAATTGCCACCTTGACCGTGGGACCAGATCAGACTATCTGCCTGGGCAGCTCTGCTACGCTCTCAGCCAGCGGCTCGCCACCACTGCACTGGGATACCTATTATAACATAGATACTACCAACAATGCTGCTCCTGTAGTCACGCCACAGGTGGATACATTCTATATAGCCCGTGCCGGTGATGTACCGCGCTGCTATACCTATGACACGGTGCATGTCTTTGTATCTACCATCACGGCCAGCAGTAATGCTACCGGTCTGTGCCTCGGGGAGACGACCCAGTTTACAGCTACGGCACAGGTCACGCATAGCAGCGCCTCTTCTTACCTCTGGTGGTTTGGAGATGGTAGTACAGGATCAGGACAGACGGTATCTCACAGTTACTTTGCCCCCGGCACCTATCAGGATACGCTGGTAGTGATCAGCGCGCTGGGGTGCAGGGATACAGTATACAACTCACTGACCCTGGGAGACAAGCCACATGCAGCTCTGACAGTGGCACCGGCCTCAGTCTGCCTAGGCGCCCCGGTGACAGTGACGAATAACTCCACCGCAGGTATCTCTGCACCGCTGGCTGCCTTTGGTATAGATATGCAGTCAGACGGTACACCTGAGTTTACTACCTCCCCTGATACATATACCTACAATATATCAGGAGCCTATACAGTGACACTGGTGCAGACAGATGCGAACGGATGCGTAGATACGGTGCGTCAGAGTGTGACAGTACACCGCATACCTACCTCCTCTACTGCAGAAGATACTAACTGTATAGACCGCCCTAATGCCATAACGGGCAACTGGACCATAGGAGATGGTGCCATCAGTCACTACCACTGGAGTATAAACGGCTCCATACAGCCGGATGACTCTGCTGTGCTTCATCGCACGTTTATGACACCGGGTACTTATCATGTATGCTTCGCAGTGGAAGATGTATATGGATGCCAGAGCCCCGACGGCTGCAATGACATCGTGATCATAGCAGAGCCGATCGACACAGTATATCCTAATAAGGATACTACAATCTGCCTGGGCTACTCAGTTGGTTTCCACGTCACGGGTCTCTTCGGATCAGTACAGTGGACACCGCCATCATACATAGATAATCCGAATGATACAGATGTGGTCATCACACCACGCCAGCCTATGCAGTACCTGCTGCATGTATACTTCGGGCACTGTACGCCAAAGATAGATACAGTGACTGTGTATGTGATAGACTCTGTACCGGTAGAGGCCTCGGCCAACCCGGAAAATATCGTGCTGGGCCTGAGCTCTGATGTGAGCTCTACCGTGAAGGGTACTATAGACAGTATCGTATGGGATCCGGATAGCACACTGAGCTGCCGTACCTGCCGCAACCCTGTAGCCAGGCCGCACCAGACCACTACCTACAATGCTACTATCTACTATAGTAAGAATGGCGTGACCTGCTCTAACCGGGCAAGTGTGACCGTGACGGTGATCACATCATGCGACAACTCGCTGATCTATATCCCTAACACCTTCACGCCAAATGCGGATGGCAGCAATGACGTCTTCCGCATACGAGGGCAGGGCATCACTAAGGTCAATTACTTCCGCATCTATGACCGCTGGGGCAATCTGGTACATGATATATCCAATGCCGATACGCCTGAAGATGCAGCATGGAACGGAGGCAAGCGCAATGATAAGGCCAGGCCGGAAAACTCAGGAGTCTTTGTTTATGTATTTGAGGTAGTATGTACCACCGGTCAGACTATCTCAGGCAAGGGTAACGTGACCCTCATCAGATAAGGAGATAACTATGCTACAAAGGATATTGAATAAAATAGGCTATACAGTATGCATCATAGCAGCCTGCAGCCTGCCATCCATAGCCCAGGATACACACCTCTCTCAGTACAACTATGCTCCTATGGAGCTGAACCCTGCACTGGCAGGCCTCAACGCCTGCGACTACCGCGTAGCGCTCAATGCGCGTACGCAGTGGAATACGGTGTCAGGAGGGAATACCTACACCACCTTTGGCGCATCGGGAGATGTGTCGGTGGGCAGGCCTACCAAGGTACAGAGCTTCGCAGGTATAGGCATCTCCATACAGTCTGACATAGCCGGTGCTACGGGCTACAATATGAACAGAGGGGATGTGACAGCAGCTTACCACTTTATGCTGGACAGGCGGGGCAACTCATCTCTCTCTGTAGGCCTGCAGATAGGAGTCAATCACAGAGGCTTCAACCCAAACAAGTCTACCTATGATGATCAGTATGATCCCGTGACCGGCAAATATGATCCCAGTCTACCGAAAGAGACCTTTGCGCGGAATAACATGATCTACATCGATGCTGGTGTAGGTGCGCTGTATTCTATCAGCTTCAAGCAGCGCCGCCACAACCTGTACTTTGGCCTGGCGGTGAGCCATGTGAACCAGCCAAACATCTCCTGGTACTCACCCGGCCTGTATAATAACTCCGGTGGTGATAAGCTGTATATCAAGACGACTTTCCATGGCGGTGGCTCGTTTATGGTCGGTGATAAGGTATGGATCATGCCAAACTTTATGCTCCTCTTTCAGGGACCATCACAGCAGTACAACTTCGGCTCACTGGTGAGGCTGAAGCTGGGCAACAACACCAGCACGACTTTCTTTTACCTGGGCGCACAGTTTCGCGCGCCGCTGGATGCTGTGATTTTACAAACCCGCCTGGATATAAAGGGACTGACGATAGGATTCAGCTATGATATCAACGTGTCAAAGCTGACACCGGGTACGCAGACCTATGGCGCACCGGAGCTGGCCATCATGTACCAGGGCTGCCTGAAGAGGAAGCCGCGGCCATTCCTCTGTCCGGTGATGTAGAAGTTTTTAACCGCAAAAACGCGAAAGCGCGAAAAAATATAAAGGCCCGTAGGGGGCCTTTTTTATTGATGTGTTAGGTCATGTTTATTTGATGGCTGCTGTCACGATCGTCTGTGCCTCGTCCAGTATCTGCTTGAGGTGCGCCTCACTCTTGAAGCTCTCGCCATAGATCTTGTAGATATCCTCGGTGCCTGACGGGCGCGCGGCAAACCAGCCGCTTTCGCTCTCTATCTTGATGCCGCCTATGGGAGCATTATTGCCGGGTGCATTGGAGAGTATCTGTGTGATCTTCTCTCCGGCTAGGTCTTTGGTAGTGATAGCAGATGGGGATAGCTTGGAGAGCTTTGATTTCTGCTCGGTGCTGGCGGCAGCCTCTATGCGTGTGTAGTGTGACTCGCCAAACTCTTTGGTCAGATCATTGTATATCTCGCCGGGGTCTTTGCCGGTCACGGCCATGATCTCTGCAGAGAGCAGCGCGGGTACCATGCCATCCTTATCAGTGGTCCATACCTCGCCATTCATGCGCGAGAAGATAGCCCCGGCACTCTCCTCGCCACCAAAGCACAATGAGCCATCGTAGAGCCCATCTACAAACCATTTGAACCCTACAGGCACCTCATACAGCTTGCGGCCTAGTTTTTTGACCACGCGGTCTATCATCTGGCTGCTCACGAGTGTTTTGGATATAGCTGCAGATGCATTCCAGTGCGGGCGGTGCATGATCAGGTACTGGATCATCACTGCCAGATAGTGATTGGGCGGCAGGAGGCCGGTGCTGCGCGTCACGATGCCGTGGCGGTCATGGTCTGTATCACAGGCAAAGGAAATGTCAAACTTATCCTTCATGCCTATCAGGCTGCGCATGGCATAGGGAGAGCTGGGGTCCATACGTATCTGCCCGTCCCAGTCCAGCGTCATAAATTTAAAGGTCTTATCCACTTGAGCATTCACTATGGTCATATCCAGGCGGTACTGCTCTGCTATAGGCTGCCAGTAGTGCACGCCTGCGCCACCCAGCGGATCTGCTCCGAGGCGCAAACCGCTGCTACGGATCGCCTCCATATTGACGATAGAGGCGAGGTCTGAGATATAGTTGGGCTTGTAGTCGTAGCTATGTGTGGTCGCAGCTTTGGCGGCCTGCTCATAGGTTATGCGTTTTACACCGCTGAGTTTAGCCTTCAGGTATTCATTGGCCTGTGCCTGTATGATATTGCTGACCTCGGTAGAGGAGGGGCCTCCATTAGGCGGATTGTATTTGAAGCCTCCATCGCGCGGTGGATTGTGGGAGGGTGTGATCACAATGCCATCTGCCAGGCCGTCTTTACGGCCTTTATTGTATATCAAAATAGCGTGAGAGATGACTGGTGTAGGTGTGTACTCACCATCTGCAGCGATCATCGTTTCTACAGCATTGGCAGCGAGCACTTCCAGCGCAGAGCGGTAGGCCGGCTCTGACAATGCGTGCGTATCTATACCGATATACAGCGGACCATTGATACCCTGCTGCTGCCGGTAGTCGCAGATGGCCTGTGTGATGGCGAGGATATGATCTTCATTGAAAGAACAATCCAGAGATGAACCGCGGTGGCCCGAAGTACCAAAGATGACTTTCTGCGCTGCTATGGCAGGGTCAGGTTTCTGATCGTAGTAGGTGGCTATGAGTTTATTCAGATCGATGGGAGGCTGCTGTGAGGCAGGCTGACCTGCCAGAGGACTGAGAGACATGATGCAAGATTGAGTTTAAGAGTCGTAAGATAAAAGTTTTCACGGTAGGTATGAAAAACAACAATCATTCCATGCTCCACTTTTAATGAGATCATAAATCAGGATGCCTGACCACAAAATGATCCGTCGCTATTTTATCTGAAGTCCCTTTTCTTGTATTTCTTTCTATCCCAGTGATCTGCGCCAGCCCTGACCACAAAGGGCCTGCTATAGGTCTCGCGGTCGGAATAGTGCAGGATATCGAGATAGCAAAACTGCGCCGCACAGCGCTCAGGTGTGACATCTATAATGGTGTAGCCGTGCTTCCAGAATTGTACCCAGCGGTGGTGGGGATTGAGATCCAGACTGATACGCTGTATGAGAGGGATCAGGGCGCGGGGGATGTGTTCCTCATCCATATTGCCGGCAGAGATACTAGGTGTGAGCACCTCTACGCCTACAGAGCCCCGGCCGGTGTGGCGTTTATATGTTTTGCGGTCACGGGGATCAGGAGCGAGGTCTATGATAAAAGACATGTGCAGGTCACCCGTCAGTGTCACCAGATTGTGTATGTGTGCAGTATCGAGATACTGGTAGAAGCGCAGGCGGTCATCTGCGTAGCCATCCCAATCCTGCGGATTAAAATAAGTGCCATCGCCGGGCGGGTGCATAGATGAAGGTATGCCCTTGCTCAGCCAGCTGCCGAGCATCTCCTGATTGCCCAGCAGGTGCCAGGTGGTAGTAGACTGCGCGAGGCTATGCTTGAACCATGCATCCTGTACATTGCCCAGTATTGACTT
>JAFDYP010000435.1 GCA_018267355.1 Bacteroidota bacterium | reverse complement strand
GTTGAGTTTTGAAATTTCTCAGAGGCCAGCAGTGAGCGCATGCTCACGACCTCCTTATTTAAATTCGGCACCTCTATACCGATGGTTCCCTTGCCCGGTATAGGCGCTATGATACGGATACCGAGGGCTGCGAGGCTGAGGGCGATATCGTCCTCCAGGTTTTTGATCTTAGATATCCTCACGCCCGGCGCAGGCACGATCTCATAGAGCGTGACCGTAGGGCCTATGGTAGCCTTGATCTTAGATATTTCTATCTGGTAGTTATTGAGTGTAGAGATGATCTGGTTCTTATTGCGCTCCAGCTCCTCCGGGTCGTATTTGATCTTTTCTGAGCTGTGCTCATCCAGCAGGTCCAGTGTGGGAAACTTATAGTTTGACAGATCCAAAGTAGGATCAAACTCAGACCCCACACCGCCATAGGTAGGCACTACCTCCATAGCAGCCTCCGGCTCTTCTTTCGGCGCTTCGATATCAAGCTTGAGGCCGGACTCCGGCTCATCATCGCCACCATAGCTCTCCATATCTACTGACTCAAAGTCAGTGACCAGCGGTGGCGTAGTCGTAGCAGGTACCACCGCAGCTGCTGCGGCTGCCTCCACGGCCTTATTGGTCAGGATGATCTCATCGTCATCATCGCCTTCCAGGCTTTCTTCTTCCGGCGCTTCCTCATCTGCCGGGAATGCCTCCTTTACATCTGTGAGATTGTCCTTGGCAAAAATATTCTCACTCTCATCCCTGAAGACTGGCACCGCCTCCATAGCAGTAGCGCCCGTAGCGGCTGCAGCCATAGCGGGCGACATCTCTCTCCTGGCAAATGGACGCAGCAGGAAATCAAAGCTGAAATTGTACACCCAGATACCAAACGCGATAGCCGTGCCTACGAGTGTAGCCGCGGTACCTGTAGTGCGGAGCAGGCCCATGATCTGGCCACTCTCACCTGTCAGATAATCCCCAAACGCTCCGCCCCAGGCGATGGCCGAGGCGGGATAGATCAGATAGTTGGCAAAGCTCAGCGCAGATGACAACCATATCAGTCCAAAAAGGGAATAAGCAGATACTTTGACAGCATTGAAAACTTTCTTTTGCGTCAGCATATTGAATCCCACCACAAAGAATACGATACAGAAAAAGTAAGACGCAATACCAAAGAGCTGATCTATGAAAATATGTGCGAGTACCGCGCCGAGCCTGCCGAGGGTGTTATTCACCTTGAGGGAGTTGTCCATCAGTGCGCCTGTAGCGTTATTCAGCAGGTCAGATTGATCATCAGATGCTGTAAAAAAATAAGACGTGAAGGCTACTGCCAGCACAAAGGTGAAAGACAAAAATGCCATCCCGCCCAGTTTGGACAGGCGGCCATCGCGCCACCACTGCAGTGTCTCCTCGCCCTCTGAGGCAAAGTCAGCAGGCGCAGCCGCTTTTTTCTTGCGTGCCGGTTTTGCTTTGGGTTCGTCCTTCGGCGTATCCTCCATATCCTGTTTCTTATGCTTCTTGCTCGCCGTGATAGGCTTAGTCTCTTCCATTATGCCCAAAGGTCTCAAAGTCAGCCTATACCTTATTAATGTGCTAACGCATTTTTGTGCACAAATAGTGTGAGGCTGTCTAATCCTCGCCTCGAAAACGGGACAATCGGGCGCACACCAAACTTTTATCCTTCATTTCGCGGCATTTGTGATAAACATCAGTCCAGCGAGTCCTTTATATGACTGAAAACTAATATCTTGAGGCCACCTAAAATCCCCTGCAATGGCTGTACCTAAAGTCCTGCAAGTACTCAAAAGCATGAGCCGCGACGAGCTGGCAGATATGGACCAGATAGTAGCTGCACAGAAAAAGCAGAGCATCAAAAAGCTCTACAAGCTCCTCTGCAAAATCACCCCGGACCAGATGGACAAACTGGACAAGGAACTCGCCTTTATCCAGGTGTTTGGTAAAAAGTATACCGCCGACAATGACTACCTCTGGCGAAACGAACTACGCCTGCTGCTGGATATGATAGGGGAGTATGCCGCTATGAAAATGATGCGCGCTGAGATGGCCAGGTCAGAGCGATTGCGGGCATCGTATTTCCTCAGGTACCTGATAGAGAAAAATCTATTCTCTCTCATACCGTCTGAAAGTGACCGCCTGAAGGAGACCTCTCTCAAAGCTTATGACTATAGCACAGTAGTATCTATCTGCGGCCTGATGAATCCCTTCCTGGGCAATTTCTCATGGAATGACATCAGCATGCAGGAGCGCCTCGCTGCCAATGCGGAACTGTATAAAGAGGCGTCCTGCCGGCAGTTCCTCCAGACCTTTCGCAAGGCTCAGATATCTATCACGGCCAGTCAGTTGTTTCGGCAAAAAGGTGAATTCAAGGTACAGCAGCCCGGGGCCGATATTGATGCCAATTTTACCGCCTTTGAAGACCCCTATTCTCGCTTCCTCACGCTGCGCATGGAGACCTTTGGCACGCCGGAGAATATGGACCCGGAGAAGTACCGCCAGTGCCTGGCCCATCTGGCTCAGTACCCCGACATACCGGAGCATGACAAGGAGAGTTTCCTCCTGCTGAATAACCTGTCCGGCTACTACTTCTTCCGGCATGATTATGAGCAGGCCTTTCAGTATAATACGGAGCTGATCAAACTGGTAGACGCGCTGGAGCCGGTGTACGGTATAGCAGCAATCTACAACTATATGAGCAACCTGGCCCACCTGGAGCGATACGACGAAGCGCTGGACACAGTGCGCAAGTATGACACACTCATCAGGCAGTTTCCTAATCAGGCGGAGCGCTTTGCATATATCGAGGCGAGCTGCTACGCACTGAAGGGTGACCGTGAGGCCTTTAACGCCTCGCTGCCGAGGCAGTTTGACGAGCTGAGCAAACTCATCCAGTATCACTATCGCTTCCTCATCGCCCTGAGCCACTTTCTGGATAGAGACTATGCTCTGGCCATCACTGAGGCGGTCAATATCGAGCGCAGCATCAAAGCGCTGAAATCAGATAAGCTGAACTACTATGATGAGATCGTGTCAGCCTCAGAGCACCTGAGTGCCTTCTTTGAGCTGTACCAAGAGTATAAGATGGATGGCCTCACTCCCCGGATCAGAAAAAAGATCACCGCACTGAATGAAGACATACAGCATTTCATACAGGCCAACCGGATGACATCCGGGCTGCTCTTCTACCGGTGGATGGTGATACAGGCACGCCTGCTGGGCGAAAAGGCAGCAGCGGGTTAAGCCACTTTCAGCGATTCACGCAGGATGCTATCCACCATTTCCTTTGACTCATCTTTGAAGTCGATCTTCACTGCCTTGCCGGCAGTGAGCCAATGTGCTGTAGCCACGGTATCAAGATCTTTGGCCACGGTGATGCCCAGCTCTTGCAATATCAGTGCATTGCACTGCTGCTCATACTGCTTTTTGATAGGAATGCACAGTAGCTTCTTGCCCAGGTATAGCGCCTCTGCTGTAGTCTGGAAACCACCCGCCGTGATCACACCGCTGCAGGAGGTAATATCCTTAGTGAAGGCCGCTGTGTTCAGGGCTTTTATCTCTACATTCTTGTGTTTGAAGTTTTGACCCGTATTGGTATAAACCACAAATTGCTTCTCAGCAAATACGGGCTGAGTGAAGAACTCCAGCAGCTGCTCCTGGGTATAGGAAAGCAGGTATACCAACGTAAAGTTTTCATGAGATACTCTGGCATCTCTGATCTCGCTGCGGATGATGGGCGAGAAGATAAAGTTGTCAAACTTGTGATAATGCATCGCTACCTTTTGATCTACCGGGCAGAATATCTTGGTGAACCACCTCGTGATGCGGTGCGAGCCGCTCATGCGCGGAAATTGCTTTGACGTAGCAGAAAATATATTGCCCAGGCCCACAGTATGTATACCGCGCAGCTTGGCACCCCAGGCGCTGATAGGCTCATAGTCTGATATGATCAGGTCATAGCGGCTGAAGCGCACGGCCAGGATGCCCTTGATACATGAGAATATATTCGCCTTCAGGAAGGACTTGAGCACATTGATCTTTCCGCCTTTGCCGTAAGAAAAACTGATACCGCTAAACTGGTACTTGATATCAAAGGGCACATCGATTTTAGAATTATTGCCGCTGACCAGTACATCTATCTTCTCTACAGCAGGGTTTTGCCTGAGTAGATTGTACAGCTCTGTAGCGCGGCTCAGGTGCCCGTTTCCGGTGGCCTGTATCCCAAATAAAATTTTCATACAAATGAAATTTCAGGTGATGTAATAAGAATACTAATGAGGTATCTGTCGGATCATGCTACTTTGGTCAGGTGCTTCTGGATCTGGTCTTGCAGTTGCATCATAGACAGGCTGCCATCCTGCAGGTCTTCGTCCTGTTCCTGATTGAGCTGCAGGTCATGATAGCGTACCAGCGTCCAGGCGCCATTGTTATATTCCAGTGAGGTGAGGTTTTCTATCCAGTCTCCTGAGTTGAGGTACCTGACGGCACCGTGTGAGGTCACTATCTCCCTCATAGCCGGCTCATGTATATGTCCGCATACTACGTAGTGATAGCCATTGTCTATCGCTATGGCCGCTGCTGTCTGCTCAAAGTTGCTGATGAATTTCACAGCACCCTTC
>JAFDYP010000434.1 GCA_018267355.1 Bacteroidota bacterium | reverse complement strand
GGTGAGTGAGGCGTCAGATTCAATAAAACCAATGCATAGAGCTATAAACGCCTCAGGTCTGTGAGGGTGTGAATTGGCTCAACTCGTAGATACCCAGCGTCTTCTCTATCTCAGCCACGCGCCCCACCATGGTGGCAAAACCATCCTTGCCAAAACGCTTCTCCTCATTGCGCTCAAACTCCTCGCCCAAGCTGTCATATTCATGGGAGGAGACCAGCTTGCGAAAGGCGGGGAAGAGCACCGTATCCTCTCGTGCCTCATGTGGCCGGTACATCAGCAGGAAGGAATACAGCAGCGGCTGAATCGTTTGGCCGGCTGGCCGGAGCGAGCCGGTCCCTCTGCTCTGTGAGAGCAAGTGGCTGGTGATCTCCCGGCCGCGGTCATGCTGCTCACGCAGAGTACGCACCAGGTCTGTCAGCTGCCCTGCTTTCTCAAAGCGGGGAAAGAGATACTGCTCCTCCTGCCGCTCGTGATATTCCTCCACAAAGTCGTGCATGATGGTCGCTGCGGAGAATAGCTGCTCAGCGGGGAAATCCAATCCCTGGCTGAGCTGGCGGTGGCAGGCGTCGTAGATCAGCAGCAGCCGGTTCAGCAGGCCGTGCTCCTGCATCAGGTCTTCGGGTGGGGATACTGCTTTGTCTTCGTGTGCATTGCAGGAGGGGAGTAGCAGAGTGCCTGCTACGCCTATGATGCCCGCCGCGCCTAGCTGTATGAACTGGCCGCGGCCTATATTGCCGGATGGTGTGGATCGTTGCTCTCTCATAGCAGAGAGCACAGCAAGAATGATACCGATACATGATTGTTTTAAAAAGCAATATCACTACGCGGTCAGCGTTATTCCATCATAGTATTGTCATAATAAACTGGCAAACTCGTGACCTGCCACACACCACTTTTACCCTACCCTCTCCTTATTTTTGAGTAAGTGAAAACAGCAGAATATTAGTCCTTTGAAACGTACAACCCCCAGGACCACACATCCGAAGGGTTGTTTTACCACTACACACCAAACCCCCTATAGCCAATGTCGTAACTGATACCTCACCAAAAGTACAGGCCATGAAACCCAACCCCATCTACCTGTCCGTGCATAGTCCCTGCCATGAGAAATGGAGTGATATGACCGCCACCGCAGCCGGCGCTTTCTGCCAGAGCTGTAGCAAAGAAGTAGTCGACTTTAGCCGGATGTCTGACCGCGAGGTGATAACATACCTTTCTACGCATCAACTATCCTGTGGCCGCTTCCGGAAGGATCAACTGGATACTCCGATCAGCGTGCCGGTACCAGATAGTGGTACCTTCCGGTGGAGAGCGTTGCTGATTGGCCTTTTGCCTATGCTGACATGGCGTGCACTGCCGGCGGCTACACCATCACACCCGGTTTCAGACCAGCAGCCGGCATTTTCTGAGAAGAACAAAGATACTATTGCCGTGCCTGCGCCAGTGATCCCCGACTCAGTAGTGGTGTGCGGCAGGATCACAAACTACGGCATGGAGCCTGTAGTGGGAGCCGAGGTCACAGTGCACTATCCTGCCGGAGGCCAGACAGGTAGCGGAGGAAGGACCGATGCCGATGGCTACTTTGAGCTGCACCTGACCAGCGAGGAGTACAAATACGGCGTGCCCTATCTGCGAGCTACTAATGACAGGTATGAAGACAAAAGACTTTTGACTACCGAAGCGGTGCAGAACGTCAGGCTATTTCTGTCAAACGGGGAGATGTTTTATGCTGGAGGAGCAATGTGGTCTACACGATTTTTGTCGGTACCCGGGCGAGAAAATATCTTCCATCGGCTAGCGCGGGCAGTCAAAGAGCAATCCCATACTCGGGGTCAGGACTTCACCGTATACGGCACTGTCTGGGACCGTGGCCAACCTCTGAGAGATGTCTCCATCCGCGTACTGGACTCTACGGGAGCCTTTTATGGTAATGGTGCGGTGAGCGACTCAGCAGGTGCCTATAGCATACAGATCAGCAGGTCTGATGAGCGGGAGCGGAAATACTACCTGGAGTATAGTCTCGACGGCCACTACAGACGCAATATATCATTAGAGAAAGCTGCGACTAAACGTCTTGATATATCTCTCCCTGAGCTAGGCGACCACCCTACTCACTCTGTCACATTTCAAGACATGACCCGCACCGAACTCTTCTTCCGGAGGTTGCAATACCGTATGAGAAAGCTGATAGGAAAGCTACATCACAAATAGGCCTTTATGGCTGCATATACTATGTCGGTCAGCCTTGATACTCTCCATAGATCGCCCGCAGCGTGTCAGCTACCTCACCCAGTGTAGCGTACTGCTCTACAGCGTGTATCACGTGCGGCATGATGTTGCTGCCATCCACAGTGGCATCTCGCAGTGCGGTCAGTGACTGCTTCACCGCAGTATTATCCCTTTTCGCACGGAGCGCAGCGAGCTTGTCTGATTGCACCTTGCGGATAGAGTCGTCTATACGTGGCAGGTCTGACAGTGGCGGCTCCTTCTCCGTAAATTTATTGACACCTACTATGATCTTCTCGCCGCTTTCTATCTTGCGCTGGTAGTCGTAGGAGGCGCGTGCTATCTCCTCCTGCATATAGCCCTGCTCTATGGCCGATACGCTGCCGCCCATACCGTCTATGTGGTGGATGTATTTCCAGGCTTTCTCCTCTATCTCGTCTGTGAGCTGCTCTACAAAGTAGGATCCCGCCAGAGGGTCCACGCTGTCTACCGCGCCGCTCTCGTAGCCTATGATCTGCTGTGTGCGTAGGGCCAGCTTGGCAGCCTGCTCTGTAGGCAGGGACAGCGCCTCATCATAGCCGTTGGTATGAAGCGACTGTGTGCCGCCGAGTACTGCCGCCATAGCCTGTAGTGTTACGCGGGTCACATTGTTGAGTGGTTGCTGCGCGGTGAGGGTAGAGCCACCGGTCTGGGTGTGAAAGCGCAGCATCTGCGCACGCGCATCTGTAGCGCCCAGCTCCTGCGTGATGCGCGCCCACATACGGCGCGCCGCGCGAAACTTCGCTATCTCCTCAAAGAAGTTGTTATGTGCATTGAAGAAGAAAGACAGGCGCTGGCCAAATTTATTGATGTCGAGACCCTGGCTCATAGCCGCCTGGCAGTAGGCCTTGCCATTGGCCAGTGTGAAGGCCAGCTCCTGTGCTGCAGTGCTACCCGCCTCTCGGATATGGTAGCCCGAGATAGAGATGGTGTTCCACTTCGGCACGTCCGTATTGCAGTAGGCAAAAATATCGGTGATGATACGCATTGATGGCTTGGGCGGATAGATATAGGTGCCGCGGGCTGCGTATTCTTTTAGGATGTCATTCTGTATGGTGCCCGTCAGCTTTTTGAGGTCCGCGCCCTGCTGCCTGGCCAGGGCTACATAGAGGGAGAGCAGTATGTAGCCGGTCGCATTGATAGTCATAGAGGTGGAGACATCTTCCAGCCGGATACCGGAAAAAAGCGTCTGCATATCCTCCAGCGAATCTATGGCCACGCCTACCTTGCCCACCTCACCCTCGGCCAGCGCGTGGTCAGAGTCATAGCCTATCTGCGTGGGCAGGTCAAAGGCCACTGAGAGGCCCATCACACCCTGAGACAGCAGGTAGTGGTAGCGCTTATTGCTCTCCTCTGCTGTGCTGAAACCCGCATACTGGCGCATGGTCCAGAGCTTGCTGCGGTACATCTCGGCATGTACACCTCGCGTGAAGGGGAACTGCCCCGGCTCCTCTACGGGGCGGTCCTTGGGTTCGTATACACGCTGTATCTCTATGCCGGAGTCGGTGGTAAATTTGCTCATGTCTTGGTATTGAGTAGTGGGTATTGCGTAGTGGGATCAATACACCTGTGAGCGAAAATAATATTTCTTGAAACTCCTGCATTAAAGCCCCGAAGGGGCGAAACGCTTGCAGGGTTGGGAATCGCCCTACCTATCTGCGATAGAGGCTCTATATAGCAGGGGCAGGCGCGACCTGCCACTACTATCGGATATTATATCAGAGCGCTTACAGCAGCTCCCTTGCCTCATTCTTCAGAAACTCCAGCGCCGTCTGCGTGGGAAGCATCTGTCCGCTATTGGCTATAGACTCCAGGATGATGCGCGCTACCTGTGGTGCGGCAGTGTCTGGAGATACCTGCTGTGCTATCATGCCGGTGGCTTTGATTAGTTCGTCTTTGGCAGAGACGATGAGGTTCCATGCATCAGAGCTGATGTAGATCTGCTGGGAGAGGTTGTGCTCAAACTCAGAGCGGATATTGCGGATGATGGCGAGCTGCAGCTCATGATTGACCATATCAGGGTCCATCACGCGAGAGATAACCGCCGCAGGCGATATGCGCTCCAGAAAAAGCGCCATGCGCTCATAGGCCTGTAGCTTCAGCAGGCGGGTCTCCTTATTGGTAGCCATGCGCAGCTCCAGCAGTCGGAGGTTCTCATCGCGGCGCAGATATGCGCGGACTATCATAAACATACCCATGCCTACAAAGGCGGCAGGGATGGCGATCAAGGCGACTATATAGAGAGACTGTGTGTTGCTGATGTCCATAGAGCGTTGTAGTATTTTGACTGAGTCCAAAAATCAAAAAAAAATATTTAATTGACTGTGCTGATATGATAACGATTGTCATATCGTTTTATTTTCAGGATATTTACCCTATCAATATGTATCTGACAATGACGAAGCGCTCCTATACCTGCCTGCTATTCTTTATAAT
>JAFDYP010000433.1 GCA_018267355.1 Bacteroidota bacterium | reverse complement strand
GTGATGGTCTACAGCCTCGATGAACCCTATTATAAGCGTTGGTTTTACAAAGCTGCACGGCTGCGCACTGCTGATGCTCCCGCTGAAGCTACCACTCCGTAAAATAAAAGAGCCTCCCGTAGGAGGCTCTGCATTTCTTTCCAAAGGCACTCTTTAGCTTTGTTTCCATTTGATAGTGCAGCCCACAGACTTGGTCTCACTCACAGTGACAGCCTTGCCTGCCATCACTTCGGCTATAGCATCAGCCAGGTAATTTTTTGTCACCTTTGCCGCGTCTTCGGTATTATCATCTATGGCTCCAGCATACTTAAGTACTAGCTTGCCGCCTTCCTTATTTATGAGAAATACGTGAGGGGTCTTAGTAGCGCCAAAAGCCTGTGCTACCTGTTGAGTTTCATCAAAAGTATAAGGGAAAGTATAGCCCTTCTCCTTGGCCCGCTTGCCTAGCTCATCATAGGAATCCTCAGGTGCCACTGCCGGATCATTGGGGCTGATAGCTATGACCGGGTAGCCCAAGGCAGCATATTTTTTATCCAGGCTCATGATTCGCTGCTCGTACTTTTTAGCAAAGGGGCAGTGATTGCAAGTGAAAACGATGATATAGCCTTTGGCATTCGGGTAGGAAGCCATAGATACATACTTTCCATTCTCAGTATTCTTTAACTTAAAATCGGCCACATTATCTCCGATCTTATAACTTTTGCCCGGTGCAAAGGACATAAGAAGAGCGCCGATGAGCGTCAGCGCTACCGCACCAAATGACTGAAATCTTGTGATCTTTTTCATTGCTGTTTATTTATAGTTTTAGTAAAAGTTTCCTCTAATGACTGTGGAGTAAAGTCGTGATCAAAAAAGCTATGAATACCCCTCGCCCCATTGATCATCAGCGTGACAGGAATCTCTCCGCCCCAGGCTTTATCCACTTTATCAATCCAGGAATTATAGTCCGGCTCGTCCAGCAGCAGTACTTTTGCCTCTATCGGATGCTTCGCCAGAAATGGTATCAGGGTTTTGTCCTTTTCGCTGGCAAAATCAAGGCTGATCATCAGCAGTTTTACCTTTTCATTCCGGTGCTTGTACGCCAGATCCTGAAAAGCGGGAAACTCTTTGACACAGGGTACACACCATGTAGCCCAGAAATTTACTACGTAAGTAGTATCATTGGAAGAAGATAGCACCTTCTGCAGCTCATCAAACTTTGCTACTTCAGCAGTTTGCCCATAGGCTGCACATACGCAAACATGGAGTAATACGGCAAGAAGCTTATTCATATCGATCAAAGTAAGGCCATCCTGACATCAATAAATACATAAAGATGTTAATAACGGCGGAGCGCCAAAATACCAGCGCGAATAGCGTTTGCCATATATCAAGCTTTATTCAATATCTTCACAGGTATGAGGTATTATCTACTGGTCGCCTTTGTTTTTATGCTGGCTGTGTCTGACAGCTTATCTGCCCAGCATGGGTTGATAAACGGAGATATGGAAAGCTGGCGACGCAGGCAGTTCAGGTGCTGCGGGCGCAATGTGGATCTTCCGGTCCTATGGGGTACACCAGAGCAAAGCTGTGGCATCAACTATAATAAATTCGTTTTTCTGGAAGAGAACCCGTTTAACGTACATACGGGTCGATTTTCGGCCTTACTTTTTAGTGACACTACGTTCTTTAATAACGTAGGACTACAACCTGGCATGCTGGTATATGGAGGATATCAGGATGCATCTGATAGTGCTATTCGTATAGGGCAGCCAGTCCCGCAGTATGGGCTGTCTATAGATAGCAATCCTGTCCAGTTGGATTTTTGGCTAATGATGAGCCATGACCTGGCCGATACTTTCAGCTATATGTACCTTTTCACAAGGTGGGACAGCCTCTCCCATACGGAGGATACGTTAGCATTCTCTACAGTAGACATACCTGATACGCACATCATATCCGATACCTGGTTTGAAGTAAAAGACAGCATCCGCTATATCAAGCCAGGCCAGGCTGACACTGTAAAAATAATCTTCTATGGTGGAAGATTCGGCAATCCGGCTCTGGCAGGAAATGCTACGTGGATCGATGATATCCAGCTGCTCTATGAGGGCGAAGACACTGCGACTACGGTAAACACCGGTATAGCAGAACAAACAAAACAAGCATATGCCATATACCCCAATCCAGTCTCAGATATACTGAATGTACGATTCAGTAATTATCCTACCGGCATGGACTTTTATCTCATCGATGATCTGGGGCGTACCGTGTTTAAAGTAAACTTGAATGAAGGTCGAATGCATCTTGACATCTCCTCTGTGAGTCCTGGTGCATATACCGGGAGTGTATCAGAAGCTGATGGCAATCTGATATATCAGCAGAAGATTGTAATAGTCAGATAAGTTTAAATTTTAAAACATGCGCTTTGCAAAAGAAGAGGCATCATACTCGGCTCTCAGGGCTTGTAGTTTTTCCTCCTCCGGGAGTACGGGTTTAGTACCATAGGCCAGTTTATCTATCTCCGTACGGAATGGAGTAGACTGCACTATAAAGTCTCCTTTATACTTTTTAGGTAGCGGCTCGCTAAATTGAAGTTTCTGCTTGAACGGATCCACTTGTTGGCCGTCCTTCCAGAAGCGATAGCATACATGAGGACCTGTAGCGAGACCGGTGCTACCTACATACCCGATCACCTCTCCCTGATGTACATGGCTGCCACGATGCATACCTTGAGCTATTTTACTCATATGGAGATATTGGGTCTTGTATTGACCATTATGGCGTATTTTGACATAATTGCCATTATACACGCCAAACTGTGCCTCCTCTACGACTCCATCTGCAGTGGCCAATATGGGCGTGCCGTAGGCCGCAGCGTAATCAGTACCGAGGTGTGCGCGCCACTCCATGGCTACAGGATGAAACCTGTGCAGATTATACCGGGATGTGATCTGAAAAAACTTGAGGGGCGCTTTCAAAAACTGCTTACGCATACTATTGCCCTGCTCATCGTAGTACTCGCCTACGTGCGATTTGTCCTTTTCATAATAAAAGGCATAATAATCTTTGCCGCTGCTGGTAAAACATGCTGCACTGACCTCCCCTACACCGATTGGTTTGTCATCTACAAAGTCCTGGTCATATATGATCTTGAACTTATCCCCCTTTTGGATCTTATAGAAATCGATGGTACAAGAGAAAATGTCTGCCAGTCGCATAGCGAGACTGGATGGGACACCCAGGTCATCAAACGTCTCGTAAAGGGAGCCATTGATCACACCGGCTACCTCCTGCCTGCGGCGTTTCACCTGATTGGTGCCACGATAGATGTACAGAGAATCGTCAAGATTGAATACAACATAGTTTAGCTTATTCTCCTCATATACTATCTTTTTGGCCACGAAACCCGTGTCCGTATTAGTACCTAGCACAGTATATTTAGCGCCGGCCTTC
>JAFDYP010000432.1 GCA_018267355.1 Bacteroidota bacterium | reverse complement strand
TGCATGTCACTATCGCCCGGCGGAGGTGAGATAGCCCAAAGGCTTTGTTGTATGAATTATGGGCAACGATAGCGGCTGAAAGCCAGGTTCTCCTGATCTTTGCAGTTATCCTATTGTATACACTCATCTACTCTCAGCGCTTTGGTGCAAATAAAGATAATCCCTCAGACATTCGTGGCCTTAGACAGGATTTCACCTGCCAGCTTCTCAGCCTGGCCGCGGAGCTCCGGTACTGCGGTCGTCTCCCAGAGCAGGCCGCGCAAGTTGCCACCTATGGTATAGAGAGAAGGAATCTCCTGACCATCGGCACCTACGAGTGTCCAGTGGTCTGTGACCTGCATGCCGATCCGGAGCGGATCGGCATGTAGCATGCCTTTGGAGACCAGCCTCTGGAGGAGCGGGTTCAGGGATTGAGAGACGTAAGTATTGGGACCAATACAGTTTATGATACGGCTCACATCCAGTTTGATAGGGGTATCGGTATTGGTCTCAAGTATCTCTGCGGAGAGGCCCCCGGAGGTCTGGGTCATATTGAGCAGGCGACCGCGGTGCACTACCATACCTCCTGCTATTTGCCGTTGCATCAGGTAATCATACATGTGGCCGGGCATGCGGTGGCGGATCTTATTCCAGTGCGGCATGAGGTATTTCATGAAGCGCTGTTTGTCCTCTAGGCTGAGGCCCTGCCAGATCTTCTGCGTGATCGGACGCAGGGAGTCTATGACCGGTTCTGGTGAAAGTCCAGATTTTTTAAAAACCTTTATGTGTTTGTTTATCAGTGCATAAAGATCGTTTAGTTTGTATGGGGCTTTAACCTCTTCAACCAGCTTGCTGTAGCTGATATAGCCATACCTGTGAGGCAGTATGGCCAGCCCATCAGGCGATAAAGTATGTATGACACCCCGGTAGCCGGTGTCCATGATTCCGATCACGATATCCACCATGGTCAGGCCGTTGCCTATGATCAGAATGTCCCGGTCGGGGTCGAGGTTTTCCACTGCTTTGTTATTCCAAGGGTCGCCGATGTAGTTTGGATCATCATAAAGTGCTGGGTCTGAAACGGGCAGGTTTCTGGGAGGTTCATTGCCCGTGGCCAGGATCACATAGTCTGCGGTGATGGTTTGGCCGGAGGCCAGCTCGATCTTATTTTGTCCCTCCGCCGTGGTGATATCTACGGCTTTGTCTTGGATGATTTGTACAGCGGTATCCGGTCTCTTTGCAGCCAGTACCTCAGCCCATACCTCAACCAGGTAGCGGCCATAGTCGCGGCGGGGCAGGAAAACTTTGCCTAAGACCTCCTTGTCCATTTCCTTATAGGCATCCTGCTGGTGCGCCCAGTCCAGAAAGTGATTGGGCTGGTCGGGATAGGCCGCCATCTTGGCTGCCGGGACATTGAGGATGTGCCTGGGATGCGTGGTGCTATAGGCCGGGCCTTTGCCAAACTCATATTTGTCATTGATAAGGTAAAGCGACAAAGGGACTGTTGTTTTGCGTATGAGCTGCACGGCGGTCATCATACCGCTAAAGCCGGCACCTATGATGGCTACTTCTAAAGGTTTTGGGGATGAAGACATTCGGATTGTTAAAACATTCCTGATAGGAATGGTGAAAAAGGAAAACCGGTGACGAATATAGGGCTGAAATGTCAGGACTTAGAGCGACTTTTATCAGCAATTATGAGTTGGGACAATTAGTATTCGTTTTGTTGATAAAATGATTGGATAATAGTGCCCGTATCTTATTTTTGTTGCCTGTTATAAAAGACAAAACGGCAGGAGCGAGGCGCTTTTGTTCTGTTTTAAAACAACGTCAAGCATGGAGACTCCACAGTCTAGTTATATTCCTATCATCATTCAGGCAGTGTTTGCGGCGGGCTTTGTAGCCACAATGCTCGGGCTGTCTCATCTGGTAGGGCCTAAGCGCAAATCGCAGATCAAGGATGAGAACTTTGAGTGCGGTATCAAGTCTTATGGCAATGCCCGTATCCCTTTTTCGGTCAAGTACTTTCTGGTAGCAATCCTCTTTGTATTGTTTGACGTGGAGGTGATCTTCCTCTATCCGTGGGCGGTCAATTTCAAAGTGCTGGGTATCATAGGGCTGTATAAAATGTTGCTGTTCATGGGGCTGCTACTGGTAGGATTCTTTTATATCATCAAAAAAGGAGCTCTCGAGTGGGAGTAAGCCAGTGACAATGCAGGACGTCTAAATAACGTGACAGCATTGCCAACATAAAATACTAAAACGACCATGTCAGAAGTAATAGATAATAGTGTAAGCAACCACAGCGGAGTGAAGATGGTGGCCGGTCCTGCGGGAGTAGAAGGCCCTGGCTTCTTCGCCACCAGCCTGGATCAGGTAGTAGGCCTGGCCCGCTCTAAGTCACTGTGGCCACTGCCATTTGCCACATCGTGCTGCGGTATCGAGTTTATGGCTACGATGGCCTCCACCTATGACCTCGCCCGCTTTGGCTCAGAGCGGCCTAGCTTCTCCCCGCGCCAGGCAGATATGCTGATGGTGATGGGTACGATCTCTAAGAAACTGGGACCGGTACTGCGCCAGGTATATGAGCAAATGGCCGAACCGCGCTGGGTGATCTCTGTTGGTGCTTGTGCCTGCTCGGGTGGTATATTTGATACCTACTCGGTGCTGCAGGGGATAGACAAGATCATACCCGTAGACGTATATGTGCCGGGCTGCCCGCCGCGCCCGGAGCAGATCATAGATGGTATCATGAAGCTGCAAGATCTCGTGAAAAATGAGTCCCTGCGTCGCCGCAATACGCCTGAGTATAAGGCGCTGCTGGCTAGCTATGGGATAACAGTGAACTAATTTGAAAATGTGCTGACCTGTCTACCGAAAGGTATATTTGAAGATTTGAAAATGAAAGGCAAACGAACTGCCTTCATACTCCAAAACTAAAGATGCTGACCAAAGAAGAATTGATAGAGAAACTAACAGCCAGATATGGAGAGTCGATCCGCGTGGATGAGGACTCGCTGGACCTGCCGGCTGTGATCATAGACAGGGCCAAGGCACACGACCTGGTGAAGTACCTGCGTGATGAACTGGGGTTTAACTTCCTAACCACTCTCTGCGGCATGCACTACGCTGACAATGCCCCGGAGCAACAGTTTGGGGTGGTATATCATATACACAACTGGATAGAAAATGTGCGGCTGCGCATCAAAACTTTTCTGCCTGCAGATAATGTAGCGGTAGATACGATGTCTGACCTCTATGCCTCTGCCAACTGGCAGGAGCGTGAGACGTATGATTTCTACGGCATAGATTTTAAGGGACACCCTGACCTGCGCCGCATCCTGAATATGGACGAGATGGAGTCTTTTCCTATGCGCAAGGAGTTTCCAATGGAGGATCCGGGCCGGACGGATAAGGATGACAGATATTTTGGCAGAGTGCCGCAGACCAATAATGTACCCAACAACGAGCTAAGATGAGCCAGCCACTGACCAAAAAGATAGAAGACCGCTACTACGATGAGATACGGGTACGTGAGAATGAGGACGGCAGCGAGCTCTCGATCCTCAACCTCGGACCGACACACCCTGCTACACACGGTATCTTCCAAAATGTACTGCTGATGGATGGCGAGCGCATAGTAGACGCAGAGTCTACCGTGGGCTATATCCACCGCGCCTTTGAGAAAATAGCTGAGAACAGGCCTTTCTACCAGATCACACCGCTCACTGACCGGATGAACTACTGCAGCTCACCGATCAATAACATGGGCTGGTGGCTGACCGTAGAGAAGCTGCTGAATATAGAGATACCGAAGCGCGTGCAGTATATGCGCGTGATCGTGATGGAACTGGCGCGGATAGCCGACCACCTGATATGTAACTCGATCCTGGGTGTGGACTCGGGTGCCTTTACCGGCTTCCTCCACATCTTTACCTACAGGGAGCACATCTATGAGATATTTGAAGAGATATCCGGTGCGCGCCTTACTACTAATATGGGCCGCATAGGTGGCTTTGAGCGTGACTGGAGTGATGCGGCATGGGCTAAGATTCACAAATTCATGGCTGAGTTTCCGGACGCGTGGGAGGAGTTTGACCGCCTGCTCACCAGGAACACCATATTTATGAACCGCTGCCTCAATGTAGGCCCGCTGAGTGTCGAGAAGGCTCTGCAGTACGGCTTTACCGGTCCTAACCTGCGTGCTGCCGGTGTGGACTATGATGTACGTGTGGCACAACCATACTGCAGCTACGAAGATTTCGAATTTAATATACCTGTAGGTAAGACCGGTGACACTTATGACCGCTATATGGTACGCCAGCAGGAGGTACGCGAGTCACTGAAGATCATCCGCCAGGCTATCGCCAAGATGCCGAAGGAGGGTGGCTACCATGCAGATGTACCAGACTACTACCTGCCACCTAAGCAGGATGTGTACAATAATATGGAAGCGCTGATCTATCACTTCAAGATAGTGATGGGCGAGATACCGGTGCCTAAGGGCGAGGTATATAGCTGCGTAGAGGGTGGCAATGGCGAGCTGGGATTCTACCTGGTGAGTGATGGTAGCAGGGTGCCATTCAGGCTGCACTTCCGCAGGCCGTGCTTCATCTATTATCAATATTACACAGAAATGATCAAGGGGGGCTATCTCTCTGACGCGATCCTCATACTGAGCTCGCTGAATGTGATAGCAGGAGAGCTGGACGCATAAATTTTAGAGAATAAATGGCATTAGCAGAAGTAAAACCGGAGCAGGTAGTATTCAGCGAGAAGCTGATGAAGCGCATAGAGGAGCTGAAGTCTCACTTCCCGGAGGGAAAGAAGAAATCAGCTCTGATCACTGTGCTGCACGAGGTACAGGACGAACATGCTGACTGGCTCAGCGTGCCGGTTATGGATAAGGTAGCAGAAGTCCTCGGCATCAAGCCTATCGAGGTATACGAAGTAGTGACCTTCTACTCCATGTACAACCAGCAACCGGTGGGCAAGTATGTATTTGAGTTTTGCCGTACCTCGTGCTGTGCTACACGTGGTGTAGAGGACCTGATGGAGTACACCTGCCAGAAGCTCGGCGTAGGCATGAATGAAGTGACTGCGGATGGCATGTTTCAGGTGAAGGGCGTAGAGTGCCTCGGTGCCTGCGGCTATGCACCGATGCTGCAGCTGGGAGACTTTTATCATGAGTTTCTGACCAAGGAGAAAATGGACGCGCTGATAGAGGACTGCCGCGCGGGCAAAGTAGAAAAATTGAGCAAAGTATAAATCTATATAAGTGGGTAGGAAAATACTGACAGAACACATCAATGTACCCGGCATACAGGGCTACGAAGTATACCGCCAGCATGGTGGCTACCGCTCTGTAGAGAAGGCGCTCAAAATGGCGCCAAACGACATTGTAGAAGAAGTGAAGAAAAGCGGTCTGCGTGGTCGTGGTGGAGCGGGTTTCCCTACAGGCATGAAGTGGAGCTTCATAGATAAGAAATCTGGCCGTCCGCGTCACCTGGTGTGCAATGCGGATGAGTCTGAGCCGGGCACCTTCAAGGACCGCTATATGATGGAGAAGATACCGCACTTGCT
>JAFDYP010000431.1 GCA_018267355.1 Bacteroidota bacterium | reverse complement strand
AGCGGATTTTGCAGGCGGCGGATAGACAGGAGGCCGTCTATCATGCCCCTGATAAAGCCTTCAATTTTTACCACAAAAGGATGGCTCCTCATGCTGAAAAAGAGATAGAGTACACCACCTATCAAGGCTACTAAAAGCAGAACGATAAATAGAGAGATATAAGAAGTCAGGAAACTTCCTCCCTTCATAGAAATGTGGGAAAGGAATTTGTCTTGCAGTAGCCCCATGAGAAGGTCGTACTGCCATATCAGGGCTATGAGGCCTATAGACAGCATGCATACGACGTCTACTACACGCTCCAGAACCATAGTTCCAATAGACTTGTCTACAGGCACGCGATCTGTATTATATAGAATAGTGCAACGTGACACCTCTCCCAGACGCGGGAAAAGCAGGTTGCCAGCATACATTACA
Source organism: Bacteroidota bacterium (assembly GCA_018267355.1). Classification (GTDB taxonomy): domain Bacteria; phylum Bacteroidota; class Bacteroidia; order Chitinophagales; family LD1; genus UBA1941. Next base: position 17,458 of record JAFDYP010000431.1, on the reverse strand, counting down.
AAAACGCTGTAAATGACATTGGACCTCTTTGGGGTATAACCAATGGAGTTGAGAAGCATTTTCCACCGCTCGGCTCGCGCTACATTGCTCAGCATACCGACTAAGGCCCCTATGATGACCCAGTGATACTGAGTTCTGCGAAAAACACCCTTCACCACCTCGATATCAGCAGCCGTGAGCTGCCTCACTGTGAGCCATACGATCAGGATGCCCAGCCCGAGGGATACGACGAGTTTCAGTACGTTGCTGAGGGTTTTAGACATGGGCGTTCCTGTTGGGGCGCAGACCTTAGTCTGTCACCTGGTTAGATGCATTGACGTGGATGGTCACCGGTTTGTGGGCCTTGTACTCATCCAGTGTGACCTGGCAGTAGGAGATCACGATGATGATATCACCCAGAGATACCTTGCGGGCCGCAGGACCATTCAGGCACATGATACCGGAGCCGCGCTCGCCTTTGATCACGTAGGTCTCCAGACGCTCGCCGTTGTTTACATTCACTATCTGTACACGCTCGTGTTCATAGATATTGGCAGCATCCATCAGGTCTTCATCTATGGTGATAGAGCCGATATAGTTGAGGTCTGCCTGCGTCACCGTGGCGCGGTGTATCTTTGATTTATATACTGTAAGAGTCATAGCGCGGGCAAAAGTAGACTTATTTTTAAAATATTGCCAATCGGCGGAAACTACGGTCTAACCCTCAAAACCTATTAAAATATACAGCAGCAGGGACGCTTACACTATCTTTGCACACTGAAACAATGTCGCTTCAATCATCAATCACCAATCAAAAAATCATAAATCAAAAAATGCCACTCTGCACCATACTCACCATAGGCGATGAGATACTCATAGGCCAGATAGTAGATACCAACTCTGCCTGGATAGGCCAGCAGCTCAATAGCATAGGTGCCAAAGTACACGAGATCATCTCTGTGAGCGACAATGCAGAACACATCAAAGATGGCCTGCGCCGCGCCGCCCGCCAGTCTGAGATCGTGCTGATCACCGGAGGCCTGGGACCGACCAAAGACGACATCACCAAGAAAACCCTCTGCGAATACTTTGAGGTGGGTGAGGTCTTTCATGAGGATATTTTTGAAAACCTGAAAACGATATTTGCGAAGCGTGGTCGTGAAGTATTGGATATTAATAAAAAACAAGCGCTGCTGCCATCTAACTGTCAGGTAGTACCAAACGAGCGCGGCACCGCACCGGGTATGTGGTTTGACGAGGCGGGGACGATCTACGTCTCTATGCCCGGTGTGCCGCATGAGATGAAGCATATGGTGACTCACTATGTGCTACCGAGGCTGGCGGCACAGTTCAAGTTTCCGCATATCATACATCGCAACCTGATGCTGTGTGGCATAGGTGAGTCCAGCGTGGCCAAACTGCTGGATGAGTTTGAGAACAAACTGCCGAAGCATATTAAACTGGCCTACCTGCCCGACCTCGGCATACTGCGGCTGCGCCTATCTGCCTATGAGGTGACCACTGCGGAGGGTGAGGCAGAGATAGACGCGCTCTATGCGGAGATGAAAACTATCGTGAAGGAATACGCCTATGCAGAAGAAGACATCAAGCTGGAGGAGCTGATCGGCAGGCTCTTTCTGGAGAGCGGCAAAAAATTTGCCCTGGCAGAGAGTTGCACCGGCGGCTATGCAGGCCACCTGGTCACGAGTGTAGCAGGCAGCTCGCGGTACTTTGAGGGGTCTACGGTGACGTACTCCTATGACATGAAGCAGACGATACTGGGTGTGAAACCGGAGACACTGGAGCAGCAGGGTGCCGTGAGCGAGCAATGTGTGCGCGAAATGCTGGAGGGCCTTTTAAAGATAAGCAAGGCTGACTATGGCGTCTCTGTATCCGGTATAGCGGGACCTGACGGCGGTACGCCTGAGAAGCCCGTAGGTACGGTGTGTTTCGCCGTAGGCGATAGGAACAGGATCGTGACAAAGACGTTTCAGTTCTTCCCCCGGAGAATGGAGAATATCAGGATATCGTCAGTGACGGCACTGAACCTGCTGAGGAAATTTATACTGGGGGAGCTGGAATAGCACCTCTCCCATCTGCCAGAAGGGCGGGCTACACGTGCTGCGCAGCTTAGTGTGCTCCTACTTTTTTATCGGGATCTACATGATCAAAAAGGTCGCCGCGGCGTACCAGCCAGCGGAAGCGCGCCAACTGCAGCACAGCAGCTATGAAAAGGCCGATGATAAATCCGATCCAGATACCTGATAGCCCCATATGATAATGAAATGCCAGGAGGTAGCAACCGGGGATCATCACGACTGTGTAAGATAAGAATGCGATGACTGCCGGGAATGATGCATCCTGCATACCACGTAGCGCTCCGGCAGCGGCAGACTGCAGCCCATCACTAACCTGAAAGATAGCTGCGAAAATGAGCATAGTAGATGCGATAGAGATCACCTCCGCATTATCTGTATAGAGCTGTGGTAGCAGGTGGTGACAAGTCAGAAAGAGCAGGGCGAAAAAAGCCTCCAGGATGACCACCAGTATAAAGACTGTATTGCCCGCCAGGCGGATACCCTCACGGTCCCTGGCTCCATAGGCATAGCCTATCATGATCGTACCTGCAGATGAAAATCCCGTGACGACCATAAATGTAATAGAGGCCAGCCCGATGGCTATCATGTGTGCCGCCTCAGCCGTAGTGCTGATCCAGCCGCTCATGATCTGGCCGCCATTGAAGGCTGCCACCTCTGCAAAAAACTGAAAGCCCACAGGCAGGCCGATAGCCAGGATGGGGCGCACGTGGGCCAGCGCGGAGTCAGCATACTGCTTAAACTCCCTGCGCAGCTGGCGCACCTGTGCATCGCGCCATATGAAGATCAGGATCGTGGCAGCCATCAGCACACGGGCGGTAGAGGTAGCTATGGCAGCACCGGCTATACCCAGCTTTGGTGCACCCAGATGGCCATAGATCAGCACCCAGTTGAGAAAGATATTGATGACCAGGCCGCCGAGTGTGATATACATGCCTATGCGCGTACGCTCCATGCCATCCAGAAACTGCTTGCCCGCCATAAAAAGGAAGAGAAATCCGGTAGACCAGTTCACGATATTAAGAAAACGGGAGGCCAGCTCGTTATCCATATCCGTATGCCGGAAGACGGCAATATTCCACGAGAGGGCCTGTATCACGATCATAAAGATGACCGTCATGCCTACAGCTATTACGAGACTGGAGATGAGCGCACCGATGCTTTTGTGGCCATTGCCTTCACCAAAGGCCTCACTCACGAGGGGTGATACTGCATACATCACGCCCAGGCCCAGGAGGACCGTCATCCAGTAGATGCCATTGGCAAAACCTGAGGCTGCTATATACTCGTGGCCCAGCCCGCCTATCTGCACTGTATCAAAAAAGCCCATCAACACCTGCCCCAGCTGGCCTGCTATGATAGGCAGGGCGAGGGATAGTGCCTCCTTTATTCTGGCGCGGTAGAGAGGTGACAGCATAGTGGTTTAGGACCACAAGTATAGTGATTGCGGCGGACTCCCCTTAGACCGGGCTACCAGCATTTGCCATACAGCTCATAAGAGGCGCGCTCCAGCTCCGCTCTGTGGTCCGGGTGCGAGATATCTATCAGCGCCTTTGCCCGCTGGGCTATATTGCGGCCATAGAGGTCTGCCACGCCATACTCTGTGACCACGTAGTGTATATGCGCGCGCGTAGTGACCACACCCGCTCCGGGTTTGAGCGTCGGTACGATCTTGGAAATACCGCTGCCCGTAGTAGCCGGCATGGCGATGATAGGGCGGCCACCCTCGCTGAGAGCTGCCCCGCGCATGAAGTCCATCTGCCCTCCTACCCCGCTATAGATGCGAGGGCCTATAGAGTCTGCACAGACCTGCCCGGTGATATCTACTTCAACCGCCGTATTGATCGCGGTCATTTTATCATGGCCACGGATCACAGTGGTATCATTCACATAGGCTACATCCATCATGGCTACCATAGGGTTGTCATTGATGAAGTCATACAGCTTTTTGCTACCCATAGCAAAGGAGGAAACTATCTTGCCATTGTTGTGACGCTTCAGCCTGCCATTGATCACTCCCTTGTCTACCAGCGGCAGCACACCATCAGAAAACATCTCCGTATGGATACCGAGGTCTTTGTGCCCATCCAGAAATCTCAGCGCAGCATTGGGTATACCACCTATACCCATCTGTAGCGTGGCGCCGTCCTGCACCAGCTCTGAGACGTAGCGGCCTATAGCCAGCTCACGCTCCGATAGCGGCGCCTCATCTACCCTGATGATAGGCTGCTCCGTCCATACCGCAGCACTGATGCGGGACTCATGTATCAGGCCATCTCCCAGCGTACGGGGCATATTGGGGTTGACCTGGGCTATGATCGTGCGGGTTACATCACAGGCCGCCCGGGTGATGTCTACTGAGATACCCAGCGAGCAGAAGCCATGCGCATCAGGAGGGCTGACCTGTATCAGGGCCACATCCAGCGGGAACCTGCCACTACGGAAGTACAACGGGATCTCACTGAGAAACATCGGGATGTACTGCACATTCGTATGCTCTATGTAGGGCCGTATATTGCCGGCCACAAAAAATGCATTGACATGAAAGGCCTCTGCCAGCTCAGGCCGCGCATAGGGCGCAGCACCCTCTGTATGCATGTGTGTGACCTCTACGCCGCGCAGCTCGGGGTGGCGGGCCGTGAGCGCCTCTACGAGTAGCTGTGGTGCTGCTGCTGCACTCTGTATAAACACGCGCTGCCCACTCTTCACTGTGGCCATGGCCTCTTCTGCTGAGGTATATTTCATTTGTATAGCTTTCCTCCAAAATAAAAAAGAGGTCGTAGCTTATCTTACGACCTCTCCTTTCAAAAACTAACCGTATCTGTTTAAAACCGATGCAAAGCTAACAGGGTCATAGCAGCCATGTCATGACTACTTTGCCGTGGACTTATGACTTTTGTCATGCAGGAAAGGGGCGAACCCTAATTGGCTGCGTAAAGGATATTGGCCCAGCTGTAATAATAAGTAGGCGGATTGATCAGGGCAGCAGCATCATAGACACCATCCCAGTCTCCCTGTGCAGGCGAGGTGGCAGAGCCATCGCCATTCGTATCACCACCATGCGCATCGTCCTTGTAGCTTGTAAAGTAAACTCCGGCCAGGTCTTTGCCTGCTATCTGAGAGTTGTCACTACGGATACGGATCCCGGGTGCATAGTCACCAGGATTAGAGGAGGCAAACTTGATGATCACACCGGGACCTACGGTGACGGTGACCGGGCTGGTAGCTGCATTGTGGGCAGCGTCCATAAACTGCGTATGATAGTAGGCGTAGAATACAAAGGGTACTTCATTTTCCAGCCAGCTCAGGGAGCTGCCGGTGCCCGTAGAATATTCCGAAACGAAGATACCATTGTAGGTATTTTTTTGTGATGGATTATCCGGGTTGTGGAAGATATTGGAGCTGTCTACGCTGGTAGCTTCATTGATAGACCACGGTTTTATATTGTCATAGAAAACACAATTGGTGACCGGAGCTACCGTGGCACCACCGCTATATGACAGTACACCACGGCCTGTGATCGCTGCATCTCCCTTGCAGTGCGCAAAGGTGCAGTGGTCAAACACGATACCATCTGCCGTGATCTCAAAGAGGGCCAGGTCATTGCCACTACCATTGTAGAGAAACTGGGTGTACTTGAACTGGCTGCCCTGAGAGTTGATCACGATGTACGACCAATCTCCGGCTGTGGGTGTGGTAGCTGTACCATCACCATTGGCATCGCCACCATGTGTATCATCTTTGTCGGAGGTGAAAATGACCGGATTGTCCTTCGTACCATTGGAGAGGATCTTGCCATTGCCGCTGGCCTGCAGGACGAACGGTATGCCGGTATTAGGAAACTTCAAAATAGCACCGGCCTCTATCGTGAGGGTGTTTTCTATAGAGTACTGGCTGGACCAGTTGAAATAATAGGTAGTACACGAGTGCAGCGTGACGGGCTGCGTAAAGTCAAAGCTGCCATCTACGATCACTACCGGCGAATGGGTAGCGCAGGAGGTGCTATTCGTATTGTCTTTCTTGCAGCCGGTGAGTATGCCTACCAGCGCGGCGAGGATGAGTATTGATCTATTCATAACTTGTTTGGTTTTAACAAAGTTACGAAAGATACTTCTAAAAAGAACGATAAATATCTGGTTATGAGGGGTTCATGCCAAAAGACAGCAAAATGATAATGGCCAGGGTAAACCATATACCTGTATCTGGGGCTTAGGCGTTAGATCGCTTATTAAACATATGGCAGTTGTCGCGGCCAAATGCACAGGACCATAGATCATAGGCGTGAGAAGGCCAGCTAGTGTGCTAGGGCATATTTCCTATATTCATGGCAATAAGGAAATATGAAAGACACCATACTGGAAAAGCTCGCGGGTATAGAGCGCGACAATCAGGTTAAAATACTGTTTGCGATAGAGTCGGGCAGCCGGGCCTGGGGATTTGCCTCGCCTGATAGCGACTATGATGTGCGATTCGTCTATGCACATCCGGCAGATCACTACCTCTCCATACACGATGGCAAAGAAAACATAGACCTGCCGGTAGATGCCGTACTGGACATAGGAGGCTGGGATATACGCAGGGCTCTGCGCTATATAGGTAAGACTAATGCGATCATTTACGAGTGGTACCAGTCTCCTATAGTATATATGGAGCATACCTCGCTGCTAAAAGAACTGAATGAAATAGGGAGTGATTACTTCTCTCCGCAGGCCGGGATACATCACTACCTGGGTATGACCATCAATGCATATGAAGGTTCGCTGAAAGGTGAGAAGGTCAAACTCAAAAAATACTTCTATGCACTCCGGCCCATACTGGCTGCTCTATGGATAGCAAGGCGCGGTACGGTGCCGCCGATGGAGTTTTCCTACCTGAGAGAGATGGAGGACGATGCGCGGATCAATGTTGAGATAGATGAGCTACTTAGGATCAAAGCGACTGCAGATGAGAAGTTTGACTATGCACCTAATGCGATGCTGAATCAATACCTGGAGGATAAGATCAATGAGATAAAAACATCTACTAAAGACCTGCGAAAAAAGGAGACTGATAGCACAGCGCTGAGTGCGCTTTTCCGCAAAACGATATATACTGCGCATGACGGTAGATGAGCTGAGACTGAGCAAGATAAAAGTACTGGAGTGCATCAGCGGTAGCCGGAGCTATGGGCTGGCCACGGCGACATCTGACACGGATATACGCGGTGTGTACATAGTACCGCGCCAGCAATACTATGGCCTGGAGTACCCGCCGCAGATCAGCAATGAGACGAATGATATTGTGTTCTACGAGCTGCACAGATTGTTTGAGCTGTTGTATCGCAATAATCCCAATATACTGGAGCTGCTGAGTGTGCCGGAGGACTGTGTGCTGTACCGCCATCCACTGCTGTCTGAGCTGAAGGCAGAGCTATTTCTCTCGCGTCTGTGCAATGACTCCTTTGCTAAGTATGCCTACTCACAGATCAAGAAGGCGAAGGGGTTGAATAAGAAAGTGCTCAATCCGATGGAGAAAGAGCGCAAGACGATCCTGCACTTTTGCCATATTATAGTGAGCAATCAGTCTGTACCTCTGCTGCAATGGCTCGCAGATAATGATTGGCGGCAGGAGCAATGCGGACTGACAGCTATATCGCACGTGCGTGATACTTATGCGCTGTACTACAGCCCGATAGAGGGACTGCTGAAGGGGATCATGTATAAGGAGGACTCTAATGATGTGTCACTAAGCTCGGTGGCAAGGGGAATGGAGCCGATGGGTACGATGTATTTCAACAGGGATGGTTATTCTCAGTATTGCAAGACCTACCGAGAATACTGGCAGTGGGTAGACGACCGTAATGAGGTACGGTATGAGAATACGTTGGAACACGGTAAGAACTACGATGCGAAGAATATGATGCATGTCTTCCGCCTGCTGGATATGGCAGAGGAGATAGCACGCTATCAGAAAGTAATAGTGCGCCGGCCTAACCGCGAATATCTGCTGCAAATTAAGGCCGGTGAGTTTCTCTATGAGGACCTGCTACAGCAGGCAGAAGAGAGGATCGCCCGCGTAAATGAATTGTTTGAAATATCTGCGCTGCCCCCTATGCCAGATAGGACGAAGGTGGAAGAACTGTTAATCTCCATACGGGAACGATTTTACACCACCGGATAGCAAACCAATTACTTACTCAGCATCATGCTCTTCTTCTTATACAGATTGCGGAAGTGCGGATCGTAGAGGTCTTTGATAAAGTAGATGGCCTCACCTGTACTCTTCATCTCAGGGCCCAGCTCTCGTGATACGCCCGGGAACTTGTCAAAAGAGAACACCGGCTCCTTGATAGCATAGCCTATCAGGCGCTTGAAGTAGGTGAAGTCCTGTATCTTGTTTACACCCAGCATCACCTTGGTGGCGTAGTTGAGGTATGGTATGTCGTAGGCCTTGCAGATGAATGGCGTGGTACGCGATGCGCGAGGATTAGCCTCTATCACATACACCTTCTCATTCTTGATAGCAAACTGGATATTGATCAGGCCGCGGATATTGAGTGCGCGGGCTATCTTCTCGGTGTACTCACGCATGAGCTGGATCACCTTCTCTGAGAGATTGTATGGAGGGAGCACGGCGTTAGAGTCGCCGGAGTGGATACCGGCCGGCTCTATGTGCTCCATGATGCCCATGATCTCTACCGTCTCCCCGTCAAATATCGCATCTACCTCTGCCTCCTCTGCACGATCCAGGAAGTGGTCTATCAGGATATTATTATCAGGGAAGTGCTTCACGATCTTGAGTACCGCTTTGGTCAGCTCCTCATCATCTATCACGATACGCATACGCTGGCCGCCGAGTACGTAGGATGGACGTACAAGGACCGGATAGCCGATCTTGTGTGCTACCTCGAGGGCGTCCTCCGCATTCTTGGCAGCGCCATACTCAGGGTATGGTATGTTCAGGGCCTTCAGCATATCACTGAAACGCTCACGGTCCTCTGCTATGTCCATACTATCGTAAGACGTGCCGATGATCTTGATACCGGCATCTTGCAGGTTCTTGGCCAGCTTCAGTGCTGTCTGGCCGCCCAGCTGCACGATCACACCCTCCGGCTTCTCATGCTCTATGAGCTCGCGCAGGTGCTCCCAGAATACGGGCTCGAAGTACAGTTTATCTGCTATGTCAAAGTCCGTGGATACCGTCTCAGGGTTGCAGTTTAGCATGATGGCCTCGTAGCCGGCCTCCTTGATAGCCAGTACGCCGTGCACACAGCAGTAGTCAAACTCTATACCCTGGCCGATACGGTTAGGTCCCGAGCCGAGTACGATCACCTTCTTCTTATTGGTAGATGGAGACTCATTGGTCGGCACATTGGCGCTGCCGCTCTCTGCACCTTTCTCAAAGCTCGAGTAGTAGTATGGCGTCTGTGCCTGAAATTCTGCCGAGCAGGTATCTACCAGCTTATAGATGCGGCGGATGTTTTGCTGCTTGGAGCGATAGTCATATACCTCATCCTCAGTAGTAGAGGTCATGTAGGCGATCTGAAGGTCAGAGTAGCCCTTTTGCTTCAGCTCCAGCATGAGCTCTGCATCTATATCGTGCAGGTTCATCTTGCGGATCTTGCGCTCGGTCTCTACGAGGTCCATGATCTGATGCAGGTACCACGGGTCTATGCGCGTGATATCTTGTATGGTCTTCATAGGCACGCCGAGTTTCAGCGCGTCATATATCCTGAAGATACGGTCCCATGATGGCACCTTGATACCCTGCAGCATATTGTCTGCGCTCACCCAGGTCTTGCCATCAGCGCCGAGGCCGATACGGTTATTCTCGAGGGACTGGCAGGCCTTCTGCAGCGCCTCCTGGAAGCTACGGCCTATGGCCATCACCTCTCCTACCGCCTTCATCTGCAGGCCCAGGCTATCATCAGCGCCGAGAAACTTGTCAAAGTTCCAGCGCGGTATCTTTACTATAGTATAGTCCAGCGCCGGCTCAAAGAAGGCAGACGTAGTCTTTGTGATCTGATTTTTCAGCTCATCGAGCGTGTAGCCTATGGCCAGCTTGGCGGCGATCTTGGCTATCGGATAGCCGGTAGCCTTAGACGCGAGCGCAGAGGAGCGCGATACACGCGGGTTCATCTCTATGGAGATGATATCCTCAGTGACCGGGTCTATGGCAAACTGGATATTGCAGCCTCCGGCAAAACTGCCGAGGTCTGTGATCATCCTCTTGGAGTACTCGCGCATGCGCTGATAAGCAGTATCGCTCAGTGTCATAGCAGGCGCCACCGTGATAGAGTCACCGGTATGCACGCCCATGGGGTCAAAGTTCTCTACCGTACAGATCACTACAAAGTTGCCCACGGAGTCTTTCATCACCTCCAGCTCGTATTCCTTCCAGCCGAGGACTGCCTTCTCTATCATGACCTCATGCGTGGGCGACGCATCGAGGCCGCGCTGTAGCTTCTCGTCAAACTCCTCTTTGGTATGTACGAAGCCGCCACCTGCACCACCAAGTGTATAGGACGCGCGGATCACCAGCGGGTATCCTATCTTTTGAGCGGCTTCTTTGCCCTCCAGAAACGAATTGGCAGTGATGGCCGGAGAGGTGCCGATGCCCAGCTCTACCATCCACTTGCGGTATTCCTCGCGGTTCTCCGTCTTTTCTATCGCCTTGAAGTCTGCACCGAGTACGCGTACATTATACTTCTCCCAGATGCCCAGTTCGTAGGCCTCCATACAGAGATTGAGCGCGGTCTGGCCGCCCATGGTAGGCAGCACAGCGTCTATCTTCTGCTCCTCCAGTATCTTGACCACTGACTGCACATTGATAGGCAGCAGGTACACATGATCTGCTACTACCGGGTCGGTCATGATGGTGGCGGGGTTGGAGTTGAGTAGAGTGACTTCTATGCCTTCTTCGCGGAGGCTGCGGGCTGCCTGAGAGCCGGAGTAGTCAAATTCGCAGGCTTGTCCTATAACGATGGGGCCGGAGCCGATGATGAGGACAGACTTGATCGAGGTGTCACGTGGCATTCCGTATAATTTGCGCGAAAATAATAGAAATCTCAATTCCCGAAAGCAGAATACTTACTTCCGCGAAAGCTTTCCGGTCAAGCGTTTTTATTGACCAGTGAATCAATGCTATACATCATACATTACACGAAATAACCTTTCCCCGAAATCCAATTGTCACAGAATTGTCGTAATTGTTAATAGGTCGCAAAAGCGGCTGTAAACGCTGACGACATGACAAGCAAAACCATCAAACGGACCCTACTGGCGCTCGGAGGTACCACCCTCCTGCTGGCTGTGGCGCTCATGATACACATCCTGCTAGTGACCCGGCCCAGGGCGGATGCCTCTACGGTAGCCATGGCGCGCATAGACTTTAAACAAGATATCACCCGGCAGGATGCAGACCAGATCACAGCCTGGCTGTCGCACCAGAAGGGTGTAGACCACGTATTGTGCAATGCACAAACGGAAACCGCAGTATTCACGTTCCACCCCGTCAAGGCATCTGCAGACCAGATAGCCGCCGACCTCCGCACTGAGCTGCACTATAATGGTGTACGCTATATGCCCGACCAGAAGGCAATGATGAGCGGCTGCCCCGTGGGCGATCATTCCCTCAGCTATAAGATATATAGTACCATAAAAAATATTCTCTAACCTCTCGCAAAAAACTCCAAATGAAAAAGACAACCACAAAGACCGGTATCATCACAGCGCTACTGCTGGCAGTGATCGTATTGGCATTCACTCCTACCATGCAGTCGTGCAAGAAAAACAACACTACCGCTGCTACTCAGACACTCTACGACTCACTGGGCGGCACTACGATGGTCAATGACCCTGCCAATCCCGGCACGATGATAGAGAAGGGCCGCCTCGGCATCCGCTCTGTAGTAGACAGTACCATTTTTGTGATAGCCGCAGACACTGCTATCAATGGCTTCTTCACGGTGCTGCTCACAGAGGTGACCTCTGGCAATACAAGCGGCCTGACTGCTTTGAGCAAGAACCTGACTGACTTCTTCTGTGTAGCTACAGGCGCTCAGCACTATACCTATGGTGGCAAGAGTATGACAGCCGCACACGATCCGGCTCAAAACTCCCGTATGAACGGCAAAGCCGACAGCCATGACTTTGATGTATTTGTCAATGACCTGGTGACAGGCGCGACCAAGTGCGGCCTCTCCTCTCAGCTCATAGGGCAGGTGGGGCGCGTGGTCAATACCACCCGCAGCCAGGTAGTGCAGCAGTAAGACCTTTTCTCCGATGTATAAAGCCTCTCTGATCAGACCAGGGAGGCTTTTTTATGCCTTCACGAATGCGCAGTCATTTTCTCGGTGGGACAGATTTTCCTCTTTATCCGTGGTTTAAACCCTGTCACGGTACTGGTGCAGATATTGCTCTCATTTGAGCAAAAAGATCTGACATGAAAAGAGATGGATTTAACGTGAGCCTCTGGCAGGGCCGCCCGGCCTTTATACCAAAATATGATAGTCTGCCCTCAGAGCGGCAGGATGTGGTGATCGTCGGAGGCGGCATTACGGGCATCAGCACGGCCATACAGTTGCAAAAGGCGGGTAAGAAATGTACGCTGATCGAGGCTCAAGAGATAGGCTTTGGCACTACCGGCGGGACGACCGCCCACCTCAATACGATGATGGACACTACCTATGATGAGATCAAAAAGAAGTTTAATGCGGAGGCAGCTCAAAAGGTAGCGGATATCGCGCAGAGTGCGATCACGCTGATCCGGAGCAATGTCAAAGAATATGGTATCGACTGTGCCTACAGCATGCGGACCGGCTATCTCTGTGCGAAAGATGACACACAGGCAAAGATGCTGGATACCATACTGGAGAGCTGCCTGGAGGTAAAGCTGCCTGCTCAATATACAGGCGATGTGCCTACACCCACGCCGTATGTCAAGGCGATAAGTGTCAAGGATCAGGCCCAATTTCATCCGCTGGATTATATCCTGGCCCTGGCGCAGCATTTTGAGGCGATAGGAGGACGTATCGTGCATGACTGCCGGCTCACTGAGTTTACTGAAGAAAATAAGCTACTAACCATAAAAACTTCTAAGGGTGAGGTGACAGCAGATGCACTCATTTTCGCTACCCACATCCCGCCGGGTGTGAATGTGCTGCACTTCCTCTGCGCGCCCTACCGTACTTATGCCGTGGCAGTGAAATTGAAAAATGACAACTATCCCGATGCATTGGTCTACGACCTGGATGATCCATACCATTACTTTCGCACCCAGGAGGTAGATGGTGAGCGCTACCTGATAGCAGGTGGTGAAGATCATAAGACGGGCCACGGGGAGAACACTCATGAGCGCTTCAAATGTCTGGAGGCATACGTGCGGAAATATTACGACATAGACCATGTGGCCTATCAGTGGTCGTCGCAGTATTATGAGCCGGCAGATGGGCTGCCTTATATCGGTCACCTGCCAGGCAATCCTGAGAATGTATATGTAGCTACGGGTTTTGGAGGTAATGGAATGATCTACGGGACTGCATCAGCTATGATCCTGACAGCCTTGATCACTACGGGGCACAGCGAATATGGCGACCTTTTCTCTCCTGACCGCACGAAGCCGATGGCAAGCATGGGGAATGTGATAAAAGAGGGAGCGGCTGTGACGAAAGATATGATCACCGGATGGCTGTCTATACCCAAACTGGAAGAAGCCGTGGAGCTAGCTAAAGGCGAGGCCAAAGTGGTGAAATATGAGGGTAAAACCATAGCGCTGTATAAAGACAATAACGGCGGCCTGCATGCAGTAAATCCTGCCTGCCCGCATATCAAATGCTCTGTGGGGTGGAACAATACCGAGAAAAGCTGGGACTGCCCATGTCATGGGTCCCGGTTCTCTTACACCGGTGAGCTGCTGACCGGACCATCTACGAGCGATCTGGATAAGATCGATTTGAAGGCTGAATAATTATTCCTCTTCCTTCCACGCAGCAGTATCATTACGCGCACTCAGGATATTAAATACGGGCTGGATATCGTATACGCCACGGTTGTAGCGGTTGCTGAGGATGATGACGGCCAGGGTGTCAGGCAGGTAGCGGTAGAAGACAGTGTTATTGCCATGCCACCAGCCATTGTGGTAGATCAGGTTGCTGCCGTCGGGCTGCTTCATCAGGCGCCAGCCGTAGCCATAGTTGCGCACGCCCTTGTGCTCCAGGCTGCGCGGTGTGTAGGCCTCCTCCTGCATAGCGGCACTCAGGTTGGTATGCTCATAGAAGGCATGGTCCCAGATCATCATATCCTCTACCGTAGAGAAGACATTTTTATCGCCATAGATGCCATCGTAGGGATCTTCCTGCTGCACCTGCCACTGAGAGTTGTAGCTGATCGCATGTTTGCGTTCTGAGGTGTCATTGGTCACATCGCGTATCCAGGTATTCTTCATCCCCAGCGGCTCAAAGAAAGTCGCCTTCATATACTCCGGAAACTTCTGCCCTGTGACACGCTCCACGATAGATGCCAGCAGGGCATAGTTGCTATTATTATACTGGAAATGTGTACCCGCCTTTGAGGTGCCCTCTATTTTCGGGTTCTTCATAAAGAGGTCTATCAGGCCGTCATTGGTCAGGTATTCTTTGCTCTTCCAGAGCTTGTCACCAAAATAGAGGTAGTTGGCCAGGCCGCTGCGATGTGACAGGAGCATGGCCACCGTGATGTGGTGATAGGGAAAGCCCGGAAAAAATTTGCCGAGGGTATCTGTCAGGTTGAGTTTGCCCTCGTCAGCCAGGCGCAGGATAGCGCTGGCAGTGAAGGGTTTGCTGGACGAGGCTATCTGAAATGGTGTCTGTGCAGTGAGGGTATCCTTGTCTTTATAGTTGCAGTACCCGAAGCATGCTTTGTATATTACCCTGTTACCTTTCAGGATGAGGACATTGCCATTGAATCCGACCCGGTGCCTGCGCATGAAGAGACTATCGAGACGATGATACATCAGCCCTTGTGATACCTTCAGCGAATCCAGGCATTCGGGGCTATTGCACACAGGCACTACTGTCGCGGCAGTCTTAGGCCGGGTATGATCACTACAAGAGCAAACCACTGTCAGAAATAAAAGGGCCACAAGGCTGAGTCTCATCCACTTCACGGTGGGCAAAACAAACAAATTGTGGGAATTGGCGATCTCTTTTAACTAACGGCATGAGGCCGCCTATGTTGACATCTCTTGTGAAACATTGATGCCCGTTTTCACGTATGATCTGAAAGATCATGGCCAGAAAATTACTATTCGTTGCTTTGCTATTTGCCTGTGCGGTCCGCGTCAGTGCGGGTAGCGTAGAGAAAGTCTATACCAATCTGCCGCAGGCCCTGGCCAGCGCCCCGGCGGTGACCAGCCTCAGCCTGAAGGGGCAGGAGCTGAAGCAGCTACCCGAGGATATAGCCAGACTGGTCAACCTGGAGTCGCTCGATCTATCCTACAATGAATTTACAGCGCTCCCTCCGCAGCTCTTCAAGCTCAAGAAGCTGAAAAAACTGTACCTCAACAACAATGCACTGACCACGCTACCGGCAGATATGTCAGGACTCTCTTCACTCGTCATCATCCGTCTCGATGCCAATCCATTCACATCACCCGCTGCGGAGCTGAAAAAAGTAGCGACCATAGCAACACTGGCAGAGTTGAATTTCTCGGCCAATAAGATCAACGCATTCCCGACTGAGCTGCTGCAGCTCTCGCACCTGACCGACCTGGACCTCGGCTACGGTACGATCAGAGAACTGCCTAAAGATATAGACCGGCTGAGTCACCTGAAGCGGCTGGTGCTGACCAAAAACCTGATCACGACTTTCCCCCCGGCCTTCTTCAAAATGGCAAGCCTCAACAACCTGGACCTGAGCTACAATAACTTTACAAAGCTTCAGGATGAGTTTAGCCAGCTATCTCTGGATGTGCTGGATATCAGCTTCAATAAAAACCTGACAGCCATACCTGCTATACAGGGCCTGCGCTACATCAATATCAAAAGCACTCATCTCGACTCTGAGAAGCTGAAAACAGCACTGGGCGAGGGCAGCATGATACTGATGTAGGTGAACTTCTTACCCAGGAGCTTGTTTTAGATCATATGGGCTCCTACATACTCACACGCGTACAAAAACTACCGATAGATATCCCTACGGCTTGGGATTTTTTCTCTGCTCCTGACAATCTGGATGCCATCACGCCGCCCGATGTCAGCTTTCGTCAGCTCAGCCCAGCCGAGCGCATGTATGAGGGCCAGATCATCCGCTATTATATCAGTCCTTTACTTGGCATTCCGCTCTTCTGGATGACAGAGATCACGCATGTGCGCGAGGGGGAGTACTTCGTAGATGAGCAGCGCTTTGGACCCTATGCTTTCTGGCATCACCAGCACTTCTTTAAAGCGATACCGGGCGGCGTAGAGATGCGGGATGTGGTAGACTACAAACTACCGCTGGGCATACTGGGCAATATAGCACACGCACTCTTCGTACGGAAAAAGCTGGAAGGAATATTTGATTATCGATACAAGGTACTCGAGGAGCGTTTTGGCAGGTATCAGGGCTGAGGTTTCTTTGTTTTTCTGCACCGGTCACTACAGTATTTGACCTCGTCCCATACGCGCTCCCACTTTTTGCGCCAGCTGAATGGCCTGCCACAGGCCGCGCATACTTTCTGCGGGAGATGCTGCTTTTTCAATTCTTCTGTGTCACCTGTTTGAATACCTCCTCCAGAGAGAACTGCTCACGCTCCAGGCCCAGCAGGGTCAGGTTCTTATTTTTGGCAAAGAGGAATATCTCCTCACGTAGGTCGCCCTGACCGCCGGATACAAAGCTCCACCTGCCATCTTTCATCTGCTCATAGTGCTTGATGCCTTTCAGCTCACCGAGTAGTGCGCGCTCCACTTTTTGCTTAAACTCTGCTATGACAGTGATCTCATTATTGAGCTTATTCTGCAGTGCCTCAGCGGTGTCATTGGCCACGATCTTACCTTTATTGATGATGATGATCCGGTCTGCTACCGCCTGCACTTCCTGCATGATGTGCGAGGAGAAGATCACCGTCTTATTGCGGCCCAGGCTGCGGATCAGCTCGCGTATCTCTATGAGTTGGTTTGGGTCCAGCCCGGAGGTCGGCTCGTCCAGTATCAGCACCTCAGGGTCATGCAGCATGGCCTGCGCCAGACCTACGCGCTGTTTGTAGCCCTTTGACAGTTGGCCTACCAGCTTTCGACGCTCTGCGGTGAGGCCGGTAGCCTCTATCATCGCTTCTATCCGCTCTTTGGTCTTATCTCCCAGTTTGTGCAGACCGGCCATAAACTCGAGGTACTCCTGCACATACATATCATAGTAGAGGGCATTGCTCTCGGGCAGGTAGCCTATTTT
>JAFDYP010000430.1 GCA_018267355.1 Bacteroidota bacterium | reverse complement strand
TAGAGATGTGTACAGGTAAAGACTTTACAGCCAAAGATTTTCGCACCTGGTGGGGCACCGTGACTGCCGCAGCCTATCTGGCCACTCTCCCGCCCTGCTCACTCAAATCGGATATCCACAAGAACCTCGTAGCTACCCTCGATGCGGTAGCTGATAAACTGGGCAATACAAGGGCCGTATGCAAGAAATACTACGTTCATCCGCAGCTACTGCAGCATTATGAGGAGGGAAAACTCAGCCGCTATCTGGATCAACTACAGACCGCTGATAATACTGCTGATGAGCTCCTGAGCAGTGAGGAAAAGGTCATACTGCAATTCATGCGAAAGGAGTGCTGCTAAAGATCGATTTTGACCTCATTGCGCAGGTACGGTGTCAACCCATGAAGAAATGCATTTGCCAGCACCTCTCCTACCGCCTTGCCCACCTGTACCTCCGGATCTTTGAATGGTTTCTCAAATTCTATCCTGGTCTTTAGCTCGTCTGTCCGGTGATCCTTCAGTACGTCCATCACCAGTCCGACCAGCCCCTCCCATAAATATCGAAGGATATTATCATTCCTATCCTCCGGTCCCAATACATGCAGGTCTTCTATGACAGACTCCACATAGCCACCAAATTTACCAGCCATAGCCTTGATCTCGCTGCGCATGGCTATATTGCCACTGCTCACATCAAAGCGCCCATACCGCTGGAAAAAATCATTCAGTAGCAGCATGTTGACGCCGCTGAGATCAGTGTCCAGTACAAAGTCAGGGGTATGCGATAAAAGGTCTACCGTCATAGTAGCCTGGAAGATGCCCTCGTATATACGGGCACGGACATTAAGTGCTGCATTTGACTGCCGGTCAGGCGCGGTGGAGATGTCCATTGCAGTCAGGTCTATCTGGCCTACTGCTACAGACCATGGAGGTGAGATAGTGGTATCACTATATCGCACCCTACCATTAGTGAGCGTCAGTTTGTCTATTGTGATATCCATACCGATATTCAGTCGCAGCAGTGGATTGCCGGGCTGTACGCTGAGATCGGCCAACACCTCCTTGATCACAGCTACATCAGGATCAGCGCAGAATATGGTGGCGCAGATCTCTCCCGACCAGAGCTTGGTTGCCACCACGTCTATCTGCAGGTCACGTATGGAAAGATAAACCTCGGGGTCACTGAGGCTACTCTGCTGCTGTATAAGCAATTCCTCCACCACTATTTTAAATTTAAAAGGAACTAGTCGGATCTTGCCTGCTGATACAGAGATACTCTTCACTTTGCGCAGGCTACGCCGCAGTATATAGCCCGGCAAAAACGGGAACAGGAAACATAGCAGACTAGCTAATGGATAAAGTAGCCATGCCAGCCTGAGCCATTTCCTGTTATATTTTCCAGATCGCTCCATTCGCATTTGTTATTGTAGCAGTTTGTAGAGTTCTGTCAGGTTTGGAGATAGAATGATCTCTGTACGGCGATTAGCAGCTCTGCCATCTGGGGTATCATTATTTGCTACGGGATGAAACTCGCCACGGCCAGAGGCGGTGATCCTATGCGTGTCTACTCCGTAATCTCTGGTCAGGATCCGTACGATAGAAACAGCACGGGCTGTACTCAGCGCCCAGTTGTCCGGGAAAAGCTCCTTGCGGATAGGTACAGTATCTGTGTGACCCTCTATATCTACATTGATATCAGGTGTATTGTTGAGCACCTGCGCCAGTTTACCCAGCGCTTCTTTACCTTTTGGATCTACAGTAGCGCTACCCGATTTGAATAGCAGCTTCTCCTGCAGGGATACATATACATTGCCGTCTTTGATATTTACACTCAGTTCGTCCGGTTTGAAGTTGACCAGCGCATCTGCTATAGATTTGCGCAGTTTATTCATTACGTCCTTTTGCGACTGGATCAGGTCTTGCAGATCCTTTAGCCTTTTGGCCTGCTCTGCGATGGTCATTTTAGATTGTGCTATAGCCTGGCTTGACTTTGATGATACATCTTTCAGATTGCCTTCTACATCTGATATCTGCTTCTGCAGGCTGCCATTCTGGTCGGTCAGCGTGCGCACCTGCTCATTGCAGCCATCCAGCTGCTTGTGCGTCATTGAGCTGTCCTTTTGGAGTTTTCCCAGCCAGTCCTGAGAGGCATTGTATTTCTTCTTAGTGACACAAGAAGAGAGCGAGCATAAACACAGCACCATGGCTGCAAATACGGAGGGGAGGATGATCTTTTTCATGTAAGATGATTATGAATGAAAGATTACTATCAATAAATATGTCAGGAGCGATAAATGCTCCTGACATGATGGTTTATCCGGCACTACCGGATCAAACCGAAGGACTTTTGCTGCCACCTATGAAACTGATGATGATAGAAATAATGGCCAGCACCAGGAGGATATGTATAATGCTTCCCACATTGTACACAAAGAGACCGAGCGCCCAGCCTATGACCAGTATCACGGCTATGACATAAAGAATTGAACGTAACATGATATTGTATTTATAGTGACCTGCCACCGGCAGAATTGATTCAATAATTGCGGGACTG
>JAFDYP010000042.1 GCA_018267355.1 Bacteroidota bacterium | reverse complement strand
CATGGATCTCGCACATTTTCAGAACCTATGTATCAATCCACCCATAGACGGTGATTTCCCTTTAGTGTCAGGCCAGCCTGATCCTCACTTTGAGGAAAAAAGTCAGGACAACCTATACATCAAGTTCAACATAATCTTCGTATCAAAAGATGTAGGAGGTAGTGGAAGGTCAAATACCTCTATATTCTCCATCAGGTACAAGATACCAGCTGCCAATATCATCGATGTGACCGTGCCTAATCGGACTGCCGGATATACCGGCACTGCGCCCGATCCTTTTCCTCCTATATCATTTTCTCCCTATGTGGCGCTCCCGGCTCCCGGCTCCTCTCTTACTATCACCAGCAGTACTAATCTCAGTTCGGACTTGAGCGGCTACGCTGATATTTATATCAATGCGCCTATCACAAGCACCAGCTCCAGTCCTATAAACGTGATAGCAAGTAACAGTATCACTGTAGGTGATGGAGGCAGTGTAGGTCCGGGTATCACGTTGGAGATCGAACCATACGGGGGTATAGCTTCTGGCTCTGATATTCCGCCATACTCTGACGTCCCTGGGTTCTGCTCCGGCAGTCTATACAAGGCCAATCAGCCTATGAACAAAACCGATGAGACCAGTACTACAAATATATTGAGGTCTGACTTTGCACTCGCTATATATCCCAATCCTGCTACGGACATCTGTCACGTACTATTTGAGCTGCCCGAAGCGACTACTGCCCAGGTATCGCTCTATGACATGATGGGCAGGCAGGTGAAGCTGATAGGCGATGGTCAGTACGATGCAGGCAAAGCGAAACTAGACTTTACCACAACGGATCTTGCAGCGGGAGTTTACACCGTGCGCTATACTGATGGTGCCGGCCACAGCGGTAGCCAGAGGCTTACGGTAGTCCACAATGACGAATAACCGCATTCAAGATACCTAGATTATAAAACGCAGCAATCATGCTGCGTTTTTTTTATTTCCACTCGGATAGATCGCAGCCACCTGACTGTTTCAACTGTCGGACTGCACAACCCGAACTTCTGGCCTCAGGCTGCGACCATGAGCAGTCCTGCTAGCCTCCGCCCGTCCAATAATAGATGGTATTCCATTGAACCAGCAAGGAGGCGTCAACCCTCAAAACCGCCCCTCAAAAACAAAATTCCACCCACCTTTTGTTTATTTGTGGCAAAAGACTACATTTGCAGTCCCAAAATAGTAAAGTAATGTACGCAATCGTAGAAATAGCAGGACAGCAGTTTAAGGCCGAAGCAGGCAAGAAGCTCTACGTCCACAGGCTCGAAGGCAACGAGGGAGACAAAGTGACCTTCAACAAGGTCCTCCTCACTGACAATGGCAGCGCAGTAAACGTAGGTGTCCCTACCGTAGCTGGTGCAGCTGTATCGGCCACTATCCTCAAGCACCTGAAAGGTGACAAAGTGGTCATTTTCAAGAAGAAAAGGCGCAAGGGCTACAAGAAGCTGAACGGACACCGCCAGGCTCTGACCCAGATCAGCGTAGATAGCGTAGCTTAATTTAAACACTAAAGACAAAGGAGAAACCAAGTCATGGCACATAAAAAAGGTGAAGGTAAAGTAAAGAACGGCCGCGAATCCCATAGCAAGCGCCTCGGTATCAAGATCTACGGTGGCCAAGAGGCCTACAGTGGCAATATCATCGTACGTCAGCGTGGTACAGCGTACCACCCGGGCCACGGTGTGATGCTGGGCAAAGATCACACGATCTTCGCAGTAGTAGACGGCGTGGTCAAGTTCAGCAAGGGCGCAAACGATCGCCGCTTCGTACACGTAGTACCTACAGCAGAAGCATAAGCCAACCCTGCATCTAAATATATTTTAAGATCCCGTTCCCCTGAAGGACGGGATTTTTTATGTTCAGCATAAAACACAAATAATTGATTATCAATCAAAAAGCAATCCTCCTTCAGTCGGAAAACTTGGGCTGTCGTATTCCAGCCCTCCCCCTCTCTCCAGTCGAAAAACAACTCTATCACATCTGGGCACCTGGCTTTCCGACCTCCGACTCTCGCCTCTGGTCCCCTACTCCTATAGTCGGAAGACTTGCCCTGAGCCACATCATAGACCATCTGCATTATATTCCCGACCTTCGCATATCCACATGAATATCATTCTCTTTACTCTTCTTGCCCTGATAGCAGAGGTCATAGGCACTATCGGGGGCTTCGGGTCATCTATGTTCTTCGTGCCCCTGGCGGGATTCTTCTTTGACATGAAGACCGTGCTGGGTATCACAGCTATCTTCCACGTCTTCAGCAATATCAGCAAGCTCTTCCTCTTCCGCCGCACTATTGACTGGCGGGTCACACTGGCCTTTGGCATACCGAGTGTGATCTTTGTCATCCTGGGGGCCTGGCTCACTACTGTGATCTCGTTTCGCTTTGACCAACTGGTGCTGGGCGTTTTTCTCATCGTCTTCAGTACTATCCTACTGGCCCGGCCAGGCTTTCGACTGCAGCCCTCTGTGACTACCAGTACGATAGGGGGCGGCCTGGCAGGCTTTCTGGCAGGCTTTGTCGGTACGGGAGGAGCAGTACGAGGCCTCTGCATGGCGGCATATGATCTGGAGAAGAACCTGTTTGTGGGAACCTCGGCGGCTATAGATCTGGGCGTAGATGTGAGCCGGGCGGTGATCTATACCCAGAGCGGCTATGTGAGCCAGGCGGGCTATCAGCTTATATTGGCACTGGTCGGTGTGTCACTAGTAGGGTCATATATCGGCAAGGTACTGCTGCAAAAGATCGACCAGGAGAGCTTTCGCCGCATCGTTCTGCTACTGATCCTGGCTGTAGGCATCACCGTACTGGTCAAAGCCGCCTGGCCGCTGCTAAATGCCAGTTAATCCTTCAGAGTCTCTTGCTCCAGCTTCTTCTCTTCCAGCTTCGCTTCGAGGCCCTCAGCCTTCAGGCTGGTACGTATCAGGGCATGCAGGCTCATGTAGAGATTGGCTATCCATACGAGTGCAAAGCCGGCTATGAAATACCCCCGCCAGTCGTCTATCAGTAGCCGATAGCCCGTGACGGCCACCGCCGCAATGGTGACATAGTGGCTAAAGCAATACTCGCAAGTAAAGAGGTAGAAAAATTTGCGGGCCCAGATGGTCTTGCAGTTTTGAGAACGGTCTATACAATATTCCCGCGGCTCGCGAAATATCTCCTCGTGCGTCACCGTCCATGCCACGCAGGCTATAGGTATAGCGAGCAGGAAGAGCCAGGCTATCTGTGTGAGAAGTGATGGCATGATAGATCGCTCCGCACTTTCTATGCCAAACAGGGCTACCCACAGTAGACTAGCGTCCGTCCCGGCGGCGCCTGTTCTCCGTAAAGGAGATCATACGCATCTCCTGCGCATCCCAGAGATTGGCGTTCACCGTCTTGAGGCTCTGCCAGAAGCTCAATGCATTCACGTGCTTCTCAAACATGGGCATATTCTTGTGGCAGGAGCGCAGGTGGTAGTTTGGGATAGTAGGGCACAGGTGGTGGATGTGGTGGTAGCCGATATTGCCAGTGAGCCAGTGGCCTACATATGGCAGTTTATAGTAGGTACTACCCTTGATAGCTGAGAGCACATAGTTCCAGTTCTCCTTGCTGTTCTTGTAGATATTCTCATACTGATGCTGGATGTAAAAGAACCACAGCGCATAAGTGCCAAAGAAGAAGAGGTTAGCAAACTGCACGAGGAGGAATTTCTTGTACCCCAGGAAAAAACCTAAAGCCAGGTAGAGCACCACAAAGGCCACATTGCTGATGGTCACACTCTTCTTCACCTTGGCAAAACCACCCTCGCGCAGAAAGGCGAACCTATTGTACAATACCACGTAGAAAAAACCACCAATGGTGAAAAGATAAAACGGGCTGCGATAGACCCGGTAGCGGACCTTGCCCCATGTGCTGAGTGCGTTGTATTGCTCCGTAGTGAGGACTTCTACATCACCGATATCGCTCACCTCCAGCTGACCATTATGCGCATGGTGAAAGTCATGTGACTTGGCCCAATACTTATACGGTATCACTGTGAAAGCGCTGGATACCGTACCGATAATATCATTAGCCAGTTTACTACGGGTAAAAGACCGGTGACCACAGTCGTGCTGTATGATAAAGATGCGGCCCAGCAGCAGCCCGTTCAGAGCAGCTATCAGTATCGTAAAGAGCCACGACCTGTCATAGAGCCAAAACTGCAAGATCCAGAGGCCGATGTAAAAGGCAAAACTATTGAGTATCTGCACCACTGCCTTTCTTGTATTAGGTATCTGGTACTTCTTTAGTTGTTGATTCCAGTTTTTGAAATCTGCGAGCACCTGCTCTGCATTGAAAGATTGAGACATTATTTCAGGTGGATTAGGTCGCAAAGTTACTGATTAAAGTAAAGCCGACCGGTATTTTAGCTTAGTTTTTGATTACCTATCTGTAAAGTCCTCTATCTCAGTATTTGGCCTTAGTCGTCCTCACCAGGTTCTTGTGGCAGGCTGTCTGCCGGCATCACCATCCGCCGGGCCGGGCCCAGCAGTGTTACCTCGGCTTTTAGACCTACGGTATCCTCAGGCGAGAGCACATTGCGTATCACCATACGCTCTGTCAATATTTTAAAATAGTTGCTCAGGGAGAATCGCAGCTGCCCCTGATGGTCAAACTGCCAGGCAAAGGATTTCGGCCTTGGAATGATGCTGGCCAGAAAGAGGCTCTCCTGCAGCGTGAGCTGTGCCGGGCGCTTATTGAAGTAGAAGTGGGCTGCCTCGCCAATGCCATAGACATTAGGGCCCCACTCTATCGCATTGAGATAGACCTCCAGCATGCGCTCTTTGGGCACCAGGCCTAGGTTCTCTATCAGGTAGACTATGAGCGCCTCTTCGGCTTTGCGTGAGATGGTCTTGTCACGGCTCAGGAATACATTCTTGACCAGCTGCATGCTGATAGTACTGCCCCCCCGGGCAAAGCGATGTTCCTTGTAGTTCTTAGCTATAGACT
>JAFDYP010000429.1 GCA_018267355.1 Bacteroidota bacterium | reverse complement strand
TCAATCAAAAGATCACAGAGCTGAAGCCGATCACTTTTACTAATGCCATAGACCTGCGCCAAAATCGCCGCTATGCTAAGTTCCTCGTGCCGCCCGTACTGCTTTTCCTCTTCATCATCATAGCGGCACCCAATATCATCCGGCAAGGTACGAAGCGCCTCTATCACAACGACACGACGTTTGAAAAAGAAGCACCATTCCACTTCGTGGTAAAGAATAAGAACCTCACAGCGCTCCAGTTTGACAACTATGACCTGGAGGTGACCACCACCGGCGATGCTCAACCGAGTGAGATGTATTTGGAGACCGAGAGCGGCATCTTTAAGCTCCGCCAGAAAGAAAAGAATCTCTTTGTGCATGAGTTTGTGAATGTGCAGAAGACTACGCCTTTTCACCTCACTGCTAATGGATTTAAATCAAAGGAATTTGCGCTCAATGTCACCGCAAAACCCGTGGTATCGGGTTTTGAGATCGCTGCGGAGTATCCAGCCTATACGGGCAAGCAAAATGAAAAGATCAAAAATGTAGGTGACCTTACTGTGCCGTATGGTACGCGCCTCGTGTGGCGCTTTGATGCACGCAATACAGAAGATATCACCTTTAAACTCGGCGACAGTCTCTATCCGACCAAGCGTGCAGGAGATGGCCTTTTTACATTTACCAAGACTGCGCTGCAAGGAGGTAGCTATGGCATCAAAGTTTCCAACGCAGAGGTAAAAGACGCAGACTCCGTCTTCTACTCGCTGACTGTGGTGCCTGATTTGTACCCAGTGATCAATGTGCAGGAAAACCGCGACTCTGCAAATGATCATTATTTCTATTACCTAGGAGATATCTCTGATGACTATGGCCTGCGCAGGCTCACCTTCAGCTATCAGATAGAGCGCGCCGACTCCGGCGCCGGCAACGTGTCAAAATCTGTGGATGTCCCATTCACACCGGGCGCGGCGTCGCGATTCAACTATTACTGGAATATGTCTGAGCTGGGTATCAAGCCCGGCGATCGTATGAGCTACTACTTTGAGGTGTGGGACAATGATGGTATACACGGTAGCAAGTCTATGAAATCAGCGCTGATGAAGTTTGATATGCCAACGATGAAGGAGATAGACAAGCAGCTGGCGGAGGACAACAAAGAGATCAAAGATGACATTAAGCAGACCATGAAAGATGCCCATGACCTGAAGAACAAGCTCCAGGACATGCAGGACAAGATGATGGACAAAAAGAATCTGAACTGGGACGACAAGAAGAACATGGCAGATGTGATGCAGAAACAAAAAGACCTGCAGAAAGAACTGTCAGAGATGAAAGATAAGTTCAGCAAGAACACGGAAAAGCAGAATGAGTTTAAAGAGCTCGACGAAAGCATTAAAGAGAAGCAAAAGCAACTGCAGGATCTGGCCAATAATGTGATGAACGATGAAATGAAAAAGCTCATGGAGAAGCTGGAAAAGATGCTCGATGAGATGACCAAGAAAGACGCCATCGACAAGATGGAGGACATGAAGGCGAATAATGAAAAAATAGAGAAGGAACTGGATAGGATGCTGGAACTTTTCAAGAAGCTGGAGTTTGACCAGAAGCTGCATGAGCAGATAGCCAAGCTGGAAAAACTAGCTGCAGACCAGGAAAAGTTGGCGACCGAAACAGACAAAAAGAACGACAAGGCCGGAGATAAAAAGGATAATCAAAGCAGCAAAGAGCAGAAGGGCGATAAAAAGAATGACAAAGACAGCCCCAATGGCGATAGCAAGAAAGAAGACCTGCAAAATAAACAGGAGAAGCTAAGCCAGGACACCAAAGATGCGCAGAAGGAAATGGAAGAGCTGAAGAAGCTCAATGAAGAGGTAAAAAACAGCGAGGACATGAAGAGCGCCGAGCAGGATATGAATCAGGCCGGGCAAGACCAGCAGGACGCTGAGCAAAACATGTCTAACAATCAAAACTCAAAAGCATCTAAGAGCCAGAAGTCAGCAGCCGGCAATATGAAAGAGGCTGCTAAGAAAATGGCCAAAATGAAGCAGAGCATGGAGCAGGAGGAAGAGTCAGAGGATATGGCAGCACTACGCCAGCTGCTCAAAAACATACTGTCGCTCTCTTTTGATCAGGAGCAGCTGATGGGCCAGCTCAAGGCCATCAATATCAACACTCCGAAGTATGTGAGCATGATGCAGGAGCAGCAGCGTATCAAAGAGAACTCTGTGATGGTAGAGGATAGCCTCTATGCGCTGGCCAAGAGGGTCTTCCGCATAGAATCATTTGTGACGAAGCAAATGACAGACATCAACAAATACCTGGGCAAGTCTATAGCTGAGATGGAAGACCGCAATACCTATAAGGCTGCAGGTGACCAGCAATACGTGATGACGGGCTACAACAATCTGGCGCTGATGCTCAGTGAGACACAGCAGGATATGCAGCAGCAGGAGTCACAGAGCAACCCGAAGGATGGCACCCCGCGCATGTGCTCCAAGTGCAAGAAGCCCGGCAATGGCCTGCCCAATATGTCTAAGATGCAGAAACAGCTGGCAGATAAGATCTCTCAGCTGGCAGAGCAGATGAAAAAAGGCGAGGGACAAAAACCTGGCGAGAAACCCGGCCAGCAAGGCCAGAATGGCATGAGCAAGCAATTTGCGGAGATGGCTGCACAGCAGGCACAGATGCGCCGTGAGCTGGAGCGGCTCAATGCAGAAGAAAAAAAATCAGGCAAAGGCGGCCTGAAAGGACTGGACCAGGCCATACAGCAGATGGAGCAGAATGAAACAGATTTGGTCAATAAACGTATCACTACAGAGATGCAGCGCCGGCAGCAGGAGATCCTGACCCGCCTGCTCGAAGCAGAGAAAGCCGAAAAGGAACGCGGAGAAAAACCTGAGCGCGAGTCCAATACCGGCAAAGACCAGGAGCGTAAGATGCCACCATCACTGGAGGAGTATCTGAAGCAGAAACAGGTCGAGGTGGACTGGTACAAAACAGTACCTCCTGCTCTGAAACCCTACTATAAAACCCTTGCAGAGAAGTATTTTAAAACTATTGCGGGCAGCAATTAGTGCGGAAGGGCTTTTAACAAGCCGTTGTCCACAATTATTTGTTAAACGCGGGGGCAATTATATATTTGTATGAATATCGCAACTTTGGAAAGCATCACGATCACATCTGACCCACACAATATCGCGCAGGTAGAATCCTTCATAGAGGAGGTGCGCGAAAAATACAATGTCGCTGATGATGCATTTGGCAATATCCTCATTTCGCTCACAGAGGCTGCCAATAATGCTATCATACACGGCAATGGCTGTGATCCATCCAAGACAGTAGAAATATCTGTCACGCCTGATGAGAGAGGCAAGAACCTAACCTTTGCCGTCAAGGATCAGGGCAAAGGTTTTGACTATAACAATCTCGCAGATCCTACCGCTCCGGAAAACATAGACAAACCATGTGGCCGCGGGGTATTTCTTATGATGCAGCTCGCAGACCTCGTCGTTTTCTCCGGCAATGGCTCTACAGTAGAGATGAAGTTCAGGATCTGACAGGCTCATGCCCATCTCCTTTCACAATGCAGACATATCGTTTAAGCTAGAGAAGAAAGCGCTTCTCAAAAAGTTTATTGCCGAAACCTTTCAAAAAGAGTGTGGCAAAAAGCTATCTGCTACCTATGTGTTTTGCTCGGATGAATACCTGCTGGGTATCAACAGAAGCTTTCTTCAGCACGACTACTACACCGATATCATCACCTTTCCGCTCAGTGAGACAGATACAATGGTCGAATCAGAGATCTATATCAGCGTAGACCGCGTGGCCGACAATGCAAAAAAACACAAGGCAGCGTCCGAAGAAGAACTCCTGCGCGTCATATTCCACGGGGCGCTGCACCTGGCCGGCTATAAAGACAAGACCAAGGCGGAGCAAACTACCATGCGAAGAAAGGAGAACGAATGGCTCGGCTTATTCGACAATCGGGCTTAGAGTATTTTTGTGTATTCTCTCAGGCATCGATAGCATTTGAACCGGCCTACAGGGAGAATAATATTAATGGCTTTCAGTATAGGTGTTTTGGAGATCCGGGTCAGATCTTCGCCACACTTGGTGCAACAAATAGCTGCCTTGATCTTTGCCGGTTGGATCTTGGTTACTGCCATGGAATTTTAATAAATGGGGTAGATGAAAGTAACCTCCCCATTCGTTAAAACCTAATGATTTTCAAGCTTTTTTGTTATGATATGGTTAAAATTTCGCCTATATGAGGCAGGCGAATATCTATTTTATGACTTTTGTCATTTTTATAACTATTGAGTAACCTGAAGGGCTCTCCCATCGGCTCGTCTGCCAGGTCGTAGGTGCCGTAGTGCATCGGTATAAATGTCCTTGCGTCGAGGTCTTTGACCACATCCAGCGCCTCCCATGGACTAGTATGCACATCCTGCATCATAAAGTCCGGGGTATAGGCCCCCACACCTATCATAGCGATATCGATCTCTGGAAACAATTCACTTATTTGCTTAGGATAGTCGCAATAGCCGGAGTCACCCCCAAAGAATATCTGCTTAGGCCCACCTTGTATCATCATGCTACCCCAGAGTGTTTCATTCAGGTCCCAGGGGTAGCGGTTGCTCCAGTGCTGTGCGGGCAGATAGGAGACTGTCAGCCCTCCTTTCAGGTCTGCGTAAGGCTGATACCAGCCAGCCTCCTGATATTTCAAGCCCGGTAGCCAGCCCGATACCAGTTTGCCGATATTGAGGCCGGTGAGTAGCTCAAATTTATTATTGGCATACAGCTCCTTTAGGCTGCGCCTGTCACAGTGGTCCCGGTGCCCATGAGAAAGCAGCACGTAGTCTATTTTTTTAAAATCTCCCACTTCGCATGGCAGCTCACTATATCTCTTCACAAAACCGCCCAGCGTATAAAAGACCGGGTCTGTGATGATCTGCACGCCATTGATGCGCATGAAGAAACTGGCATGGCCCAGCCACACGATGCAATCCTCCTTGCCAGACAGAAATTTTTTGTCCTTGATCACTTTCACCCGCCAGGTGTCGGCCTTTTTCTCTGTGGCTTTTGGCTTGGCAGAGGTTTGCCATTTCAGCACCTTAGAGAAGGAGCCGCTAAACCTCTTCTGCGGATCAAAAAATCTTTTGCCTGTCTGAGGGTTTCCCTGCCAGCCCTCCAGTATCACGGGCAGCTTTTCGTTTCGTATGTATTTGATGTCGGCCATATGTAGCTAGGACGGATATCACGCAAAAATATTTATCCTTACACCACCTTAAATAAATAACAATGCCAGAGCTACAAATACTCTCCTACAATGTTAATGGCGTACGTGCCGCCATCAAAAATGGATTGCTGGATTGGCTCAGGGCGCACCCCTGCGATGTGGTCTGCCTACAGGAGATCAAGGCCGATGATGACGCTTTTGATACTTCTGTATTTCGCGAGCTGGGCTATGAGAGCTATACATTTCCTGCAGTCAAAAAAGGCTACAGCGGTGTGGCGATACTTACCCGCATCCAGCCTGACGCAGTAGTCAGGGGCTGCGGCATCACGGCCTACGACGATGAGGGGCGCAACATCCGCATAGACATAGGCGACCTGAGTATCATGAGTGCGTACTTTCCCAGCGGCACCACCGGTGATGAGCGCCAGTCTGTCAAAATGAAATACCTGGACGACTTCTTTGACTATATCCATGACCTCCAAAAAACACGCTCTAAAGTAGTGATCTGCGGCGACTATAAT
Source organism: Bacteroidota bacterium (assembly GCA_018267355.1). Classification (GTDB taxonomy): domain Bacteria; phylum Bacteroidota; class Bacteroidia; order Chitinophagales; family LD1; genus UBA1941. The sequence continues at coordinate 3,291 of JAFDYP010000429.1, read as the reverse complement.
ATAGCCCATACGGAGATCGATATACATAACCCCGTCTCCAATAAAGACACCTCCGGATTCAAACCGGAAGAGCGGGCGTGGATGACGAGATTCTTTGAGTCCGGATTCGTAGATACCTTTCGCCATATATGCCCGGACCCGCATCAGTACTCATGGTGGAGCTACCGGGCCAACTCCCGCGCCAATAACAAAGGCTGGCGCATAGACTATATCTCTGTGACTCAAAACCTGAAAGATGCCGTTCTGTCTGCGGCTATTTATCAGGATGCCGTACACTCCGACCATTGCCCCGTCTACCTGCGCCTGCGGCAATAGGCTCCTTTCCTATTTGCCATTATCAAATTTAATATTTGGGTAATATTTTGCGGCTTACCGGCTAGGCTCATGGCGCTATTTCTACGTTTTAGCTTCATTTTTGATCACCGTGGCGGGGAAACTGCGGAAACATTTTTGGTAAAATTTGTTTCCTATTGTTTTGCACCCTACTTTTGCACCCGCAATCCACAAAATGGGCACCCGCAATACCATCATAGCCAAATGCAGCGAGCTCTTCCTGCGCTACGGGGTCAAGAACCTGACCATGGACGATATAGCCCGTGAGCTCGGTATGTCTAAGAAGACCATCTATCAGTACGTACAAAACAAGTCCGACCTCATCAAGAAAGTAATGCAGGCCCACCTGGACAAGGAGATAGCGACGCTGGACGAGGTGGGAAAGAATGCCCAGAACGCTCTGGAGGAGCACGTACGTATGCTCACCTACATGAGCCGGGAGCTCCAGACATTCAATGCATCCGTTTTTGCAGAGTTGCAAAAATATTACCCTGATTCATACGCCTTATTCAACGAGTATCGCGAGAAAGTATCCCTGCCTCATATCCTGAGAAACCTGGAAAGAGGCATCAGGGAGGGCCTCTACCGCGATGATATGAACCCGGAGATCGTGGCACGCATTTACGTGTATGCACTAGACATACTCATAGATCAGCAACGGTTTCCGTCTCGGCGCTACCATTTTTATACACTGTATATGGAGTTTGTAAACTACCACCTGTCGGGCATCCTGACCGACAAAGGACAGAAGTTTCTCAGGCAGAGCAAGCTCCTCAAACTGATAGAAGAATGAAAAAAGTATTTATCCTGTTTGCGCTGATAGCCAGCCTCACATCTCAGGCTCAGAGTGAGAGCTTCCGTACCTTCTCACTCAAGCAGGCCATAGAATATGGCGTGCAGAATAATATCTCGGCAAAGAATGCCAAGCTGAGCGAGAAAGAAGCCAAGGCACGTAATCACGAGCTTCTTTCTATAGGGTTGCCTCAGTTGAATGGTAATTTTGATTTTACTTACTACATACTCAAGCCTACTAGTCCGGCTTTTTCATCCTCTTTTGATGTTTCCAGTCTGGCCAACCTCCCTCCCCCTCTAGATGCCTTGGGAAAAGCTTTTCCTTCTAAATTTTATATCGCGCTTCATAACAACGTCGGTACAGGTGTGAACCTTACGCAAATGATCTATGACACGCGCTTCTTCATTGGGATACAGACTTTCAAAAAGCTGATCCAGGTTTCTCAGCTACAGACATCGCTGACTGAGCAGGATGTGCGCTACAATATTATCAAAGGCTATAGCCAGACACAGTCTGCCAAAGAGATCCTCCGTTATCTCGACTCTAGCCTCGTCATACTAAATAAGCTGCGTGATGATACGAGAGCAACTTTTCAGGCTGGCCTGATAGAAGAAAATGATGTGGACCGCATTGAGCTAGGCATATCAAACCTTCAAAGTCAGATCAACAATACAAGGAACCTCTATGAGCTGAGTCTTGCTGCCCTCAAATACAATATGGGGCTGCATCTGACTGATAATATAGCCCTGACTGATGATATAGAGGCACTGCGCAATCAGATGAATGAGGTTTTGCCCGATCATTTTGATCCATCACAGCGTATCGAAAACGACCTTCTGCTAGCCGCAGTAGAGCTCAAAAACTTCGATCGGAAGCAGAAAAAGGCTGGATACTATCCGTCACTGACAGCTCTCGGCAATCTGGGAGCAGGAGCACAGACAGACCATTTCAATAATATATTTCATGTGGATAGCCGGACCTGGTATTCACAAAGTTACGTCGGTTTTACGTTGCGTGTGCCAATCTACGATGGAGGCCAAAAAGAAGCCGCTGTGAAGCAAGCAAGAATCGAAGTAGAGAAAGCTAAAAATGATTTGGAGAATTTTCAATCGCAATCTACCCTTCAGGTCAATGCAGCCAAGGTAACATTTGGCAATAATCTTGGCGAAGAGCAAAATGCTAAAAGGAGCATGATGCTCAACAATAAGATCTTTGGTAAGACTCAGATTAAATTCAAGGAGGGGGTAAGCTCCAGTTTTGAGCTGATACAGACACAGCAAGACCAAACGACCAATATGATCCGGTATTACAATGCAATGCGAAGCGTACTGGAATCCCGTGCAGATCTGGATAAAGCCCTCGGCATCAAATAAACCCTAAACACTCAACTAAAAGATACGATCATGAAAAAGACCGGACTAAATATCATCGCGCTGACAGCGCTGCTGCTCTCGGCCTGTACCGGTGGCAATGAGCTGGATGCTAAAAAGAAAGAACTCCTCAAGCTGAAGGATGAGCAAAAGACCACAGCGGAGAAGATCTCTCAGCTGGAAAAAGAAATAGCAAAGCTGGATACGACCTTCAAGACAGAAACAAAAACCAAGCTGGTAGGGGTAGATACCCTCGAGCCTTCTACATACAAACACTACGTAGAGGTGCAAGGTGCTGTAGATGCAAAGGAAAACGTTCTTGCGCTGCAGTTGTCTCCCGGTGTAGTGACCAAGATACTGGTAAACGTGGGCGATCATGTACGCAAGGGCCAGGTACTGTACCTGACCGACGCCAGCAACCTGGAGTCTCAGATAGCCACCGTCAAAACCCAGCTCGCCCTCGTGACCACTGTGTACGAGAAGCAAGAGCGTCTCTGGAAGCAGAATATCGGTAGCGAGATACAATACCTGCAGGCTAAGACCAACAAAGAAGCCGTGGAAACACAGCTGGCACAGCTGCAAAACGGCATAGAGCTGAGCAAATGCAAATCACCGATAGATGGCGTAGTAGATGAGATACGCGTGAAAGTGGGTGACATGGCCGCTCCGTCTCAGCTGATGCCGGGCGTAAGGATCATCAATAACTCTCAGCTGGTGCTCAAGGCTAGGCTGAGCGATGCGCAGATAGGCCTGCTCAAAGAGGGAGATATGGTGAAAGCAAACTTCCCTGAAATA